>NZ_SOEM01000010.1:0-199635 GCF_004368875.1 Neorhizobium sp. R1-B | reverse complement strand
ACGAAAGTCGTCGTCGCCAGCAGCGCCGCCGCCCTCGTCAGTGAGCGGGGTTATAAATCCATGCCCACAAACAAGTCAACAGGCTTGATTTGGAAAAATCGAAAAATCGAACAATTCATTGATACAATTACGTAATTTACAAAAATTTTTGGTTTTTCCGCGTTAACCATTGTTAACCAGTCGACCTGAGCCCCTCCGCCCGGGTTTCCACAAACCCCCGCCGCCCACAAGCACATTCTTGTGCTGCCGCGGCAAACCATGCGATAGCAGGGCCATTCCCCCCAACTCTGCAGAAAGCTATCCAGGTGCGCGTTCTTCCCGAAGCCTTCATTCCCGAACTGCCGAACTATTATCGTGGCAAGGTGCGCGAAAACTACGATCTGAGCGACGGTCGCCGCATCATCATCGCGACCGACCGGCTGAGCGCCTTCGACCGCATCCTGACCAGCATACCCGACAAGGGCCATGTGCTTACCCAGACCGCGCGCTACTGGTTCGAAGCGACCGGGGACATATGCCCCAATCACGTGCTGGCCTATCCGGATCCGAATGTCGTGATCAGCAGGCGGCTTGATATATTGCCGGTCGAGATCGTCGTGCGGGGATATCTCGCAGGCACGACGGGGACCTCCCTCCTGACCCTTTATAAGAAGGGTGAGCGGAACGTATACGGGTTGAACCTTCCAGAGGGGCTGCGGGACAACGAAATCCTGCCGCAGCCGGTGATCACGCCAACCAGCAAGGCGTTCGACGGAGGCCACGACGAGCCGCTGACGCCGGCGGATATAGTCGGGAACGGGCTTCTGACGGCGGAACAGTGGGAAACCGTGTCCGGCTACGCGCTTGCTCTTTTTGCGCGCGGCCAGCAGCTGGCTCAAGCGCGTGGCCTGATCCTGGTCGATACCAAGTATGAGTTCGGCGCCGATCAGGACGGCAAGATCATACTGGCGGACGAAATCCATACGCCCGACAGCAGTCGCTACTGGATCGCGGACACCTATGAGGATGCCTTGCGCAACGGCACGAGGCCGCAGAGCTTCGACAAGGATTTCATCCGCGCCTGGGTGGTCGAACGCTGCGACCCGTATAAGGACGAGATCCCGTCCATTCCCCTGGAACTGGTCGAGGAAACGGCAAAGGTATACCGTGGTGCCTACGAGAGGATCACGGGCAAGACCTTCGTCGCCGATACGTCCGGCGCAAGCGTGCTGGACCGCATCCGCGAGAATCTGAAGCCCTATTTCACCCTGTAGAGAGAGAGCGTCCGGATTTGGCAAGGCTTGAAGAGGTGAGAGTGCGCAAACCGAGGCGCAGGGCTGAGGAAACCCGAGAGGATATTCTCAACATGGCCGAGACGCTCTTTCGGGAGCGCGGCATCGCCAAGTCTTCGATCGCCGACATCGCCCAGGCCCTGCACATGTCGCCCGCCAACATCTTCAAGCATTTCCAGTCCAAGGCGACCTTGGTCGACGCGATCTGCGATCGCCACATCACCCGGATGATCGGCAGGTTCAAGACGCTCGACCGGCCTGCACCCGCCCCGGAAAGACTGGCTACCGTCGTCTGCAACCTTATGGAAGCGCATCTTGAGGATATCAGGAAGAACCCGTTCTTCCTTGAGATCATAGTTTTGATGTCGGAAACGGACCTGCCGAGCGGCCGGCACTACAAGGAACTCATCGACGCGCTGTTTTGCGATCTGGTTCGTCAAGGGGTGGAGGATGGCGTGTATTATTGTGCCGATTATCAAACGACCGGCCGGCATGTCGCGGCGGCATTCCTGAGCGTACTACACCCCGTTTTTCTGGCGGGTGAAGATGAGGCCGAACTTCAGGATCGTTGTGCAGGCCTCGTCAAACTTGTGAATGCTGCATTGCAAAATCCTCTTGCTAAGTGACGATTCTTCAATTACGTCACTTGGCAATTCGCAAGCCGCGGTATCACTCGGCCGTCGGCCTCTGTTCCGATTCGTAAAGACGAGTTACCTTTTCGAGCCCTGCGCCCCCGGTCGTTTCTGCCGTGGGTCATCTCTGATGTTTGCCCTGGATGGACGCCATGACCGGACGTAAATTGATCCTTCCTCTGTTTCTCGCCATCACCCTGGCGGCCTGCAGCGATTCGAGTGAGCAGACGGCGAACGGGGCGGCAGGGGGCGCGCCTCAGCGTCCGCCTCAGCCGGTCAGCATCGTCGCTCTGAAGAAATCGCAGCAGCCTATCACAACCGTCCTGCCGGGGCGGGCTGTTGCCTATCAGACGGCGGATATCCGTCCCCGCGTCACCGGAGCGATCAAGGAGATCGCGTTCAAGGAGGGCAACGAGGTCAAGGCCGGCGACGTCCTCTATCAGATCGAAGACAATACCTACTCGGCAACCGTTGCGCAGGCGCGTGCGACGCTCTCCAAGGCGGAGGTCAGCATTCCGGCCGCGCAGGCAAATCTCACCCGCTACGAACGGCTGGTCAACAGCGGCGCCACCCAGATCGAATTCGAGAATGCACGGGTCACGCTGCTGCAGGCACAGGCGGATGTCGAACAGGCCAAGGCAGCCCTTCAAGCCGCCGAGATCGACCTCGACCTCACCAAGATTCGTGCGCCCTTCGATGGCGTCACGTCGATCTCGAACGTCAGCGTCGGCAATATCGTCACCGCCAACCAGACAACGGCGCTGACGACGCTGCGCCGTCTTGATCCCATCTATATCGATCTTATCGACTCGAGCACCAATCTTTTGGAATTGCGCGCCGCCATGGCATCCGGCCGGCTGAGCGGCGATCCGCGCAAGGCCGACATACGCCTGAGGCTTGAGGACGGAACGGATTATGCGCGGACCGGCAAACTCGACATGTCGGACATGGCCGTGAGCGAAACGACGGGCACCTATCAGATCCGCGCCGTTTTCGAAAATCCCGACAATATCATCCTGCCTGGCATGTATGTCCGCGCAACCGTCACCATGGGCGAGGAAACCGGCTACCTGATCCCGCAACGCGCCGCCACCCGCAATGCCCGCGGCGAGCTGTCGGCCAAATTCGTCACCGCCGATAACAAGGTCGAGACCCGCATGTTCCCCATCAGCGTCGTTTCCGGCAGCAATTGGCTGGTAACGGAAGGAATTGCCGATGGAGACCGGCTGATCGTGGACGGTTTTCAATGGATTGCAGACGATGCGCCGGTTCAGCCGGTCGAGGCGCAGCTGGACGATCGAGGCCTCGTCATCGAGACCCCGAAAACCGAGGCTGCCAAGCCTTGACCGAACCAGCAGAGACAGCGCTTAACGCCGCAAGGATAATCTGAATGGCAAAGTTCTTCATCCGGCGACCGGTTTTCGCCTGGGTCATCGCGATCGTCATCATGCTTGGGGGCGCGCTTGCAATTGCAACGCTGTCGATCTCGCAATATCCCGAGATCGCTCCGACCACTGTTCAAATCACGGCGAGCTATAACGGCGCGAGTGCCGAAACGGTTGAGAAGTCGGTGACGACGATTATTGAAGACGGCATGACCGGCCTCGACGACCTCACATATATGAGTTCGGCCTCGAGCACGGGCAGAGCGACGATCACCCTCACCTTCGGCAACAGCGTCCTTCCCGACATCGCGCAGGTTCAGGTGCAGAACAAGCTGCAGCTTGTTCAATCGCAATTGCCCGATGTCGTGCAACAGGCCGGTATCGAGGTTGCGCGCTCTACATCCAGCATCCTGATGGTCGGCGCGCTCGTCTCCACGGATGGGAAACGTAATTCCGTCGACCTTGGCGACGTCTTCTCCACCCAGATCGAAGACTCCGTCAAGCGCCTGGAAGGCGTCGGCAGTATCAATATCTTCGGCTCCGGCTACGCCATGCGGATCTGGCTGGATCCGTTCAAGCTGCAGAAATACCAGTTGACGGCGGCCGATGTCACGGCGGCGATCCAGGCGCAGAATACCCAGGTTTCGGTCGGCGCACTTGGCGGCCTGCCTGCCGAGAAAGGCCAGCAGCTTACCCTCACCATGACGGCTCAAAGCCAGTTGACTACCGTCGACGAGTTCGAACGGATCATCCTCAAGGTCGAACAGGACGGCGCCACAGTTCGGTTGAGCGATGTCGCCCGCGCCGAAATCGGCCAGGAAAGCTATGGTGGCGAATCGCGCCAGAACGGTCTTCCCTCCACCGGTTTTGCCGTCAATCTTGCCACGGGCGCCAATGCGCTGGATACCGCCGATCGCGTGAAAGCTGAGCTGGCCAAGCTGGCGCCAACCCTTCCGGAAGGTGTCGAGATCACCTATCCCTACGACACTACGCCTTTTGTTGAGCTTTCAATCGAAAAGGTCGTCCATACTCTGATCGAGGCGATCATCCTCGTTTTCGTGGTGCTTCTGATATTCCTTCAAAACCTCAGGGCAACGTTCATTCCGATGATTGCAGTACCGGTGGTTCTGCTCGGAGCCTTTGGGATTCTGGCGGTTGCCGGCTATTCGATCAATACGCTGACCATGTTCGCGATGGTACTGGCGATCGGCCTTCTGGTGGATGACGCGATCGTCGTGGTGGAAAACGTCGAGCGCATCATGGACGAAGAGGGGTTGGGGCCGCTGGAGGCAACGGAAAAATCCATGGGAGAGATCACTGGCGCCATCATCGGCATTGCGCTCGTGCTCACCGCCGTTTTCATTCCGATGGCCTTTTTCGGCGGATCAACCGGCATCATCTATCGCCAGTTCTCGGTTACCATCGTATCCGCCATGCTGCTTTCAGCGCTGGTGGCCATCGTGCTGACGCCGGCACTATGCGCCACGATGCTGAAGCCGATCGACCATCACAAGAAGCGTCGCGGCATCGGCGCCTGGTTCAACCGCGGTTTCGAGCGCACGACCTCCGGCTACGTCGGCACGATCGGCTATCTGCTGAAGAGACCGCTCAGGGTGCTTGTGGTTTTTGTTCTGGTCATTGCGGGCTGCGCCTGGCTTTTCACCCGTTTGCCGAGCTCGTTTCTTCCGCAGGAAGATCAGGGCGTGTTGCTGACGATTATTCAGACTCCGAACGGCGCGACGACCACGCGCACGGACGAGGTCGTGAAGAAGGTGGAGGCCTATTTCCAGGAAAAGGAAAAGGACAATGTGGACGCCGTATTTGGTGTCCTCGGCTTCAGCTTCAGCGGCAGCGGGCAGAACAATGCCATCGTCTTTACCAAGCTGAAGGATTTCGCGGAACGCACGAAGCCGGAACAATCCGCCGCGGCGATCGTGCAGCGCGCCAGCGGTTACTTCTTCACCCTGCGCGACGCCCAGGTGTTTGCACTGCTGCCGCCGGCGATCCAGGGGCTTGGAACGTCGAGCGGGTTCTCCATGTATCTCGTGGACAGCGGCAACAACGGCAACGACGCCTTGACGCAAGCTTCGCAGCAACTCATCCAGACCGGCACCGGCAACCCCAATATCAGCTCGTTGCGCAGCAATAGCCAGCGTTCGGAAACCCAGATGAAGATCCTGCTAGACCAGGAAAAACTGGGAGCCATGGGCGTCGATCTCGCTTCGGTGAACTCGATGCTGGCAACGATCTTCGCTGGACGCGACGTCAACGACTTCACCCTGAACAACGAGTTGAAGCCGGTCTATGTGCAGGGCGACTCGCCCTACCGCATGCAGCCGGACGACCTGAAGCACTGGTACGCACGCAACAATGCAGGCGAGATGGTTCCCTTCTCGTCGTTCAGCACCGTCGAATGGGTCACCGGTTCGCCGCAACTGGCCCGCTTCAACGGCACGAGCGCCATTTCGCTCGATGGTGCGGCTGGCCCGGGTGTCAGCACCGGTCAGGCGATGGACGAAATAGAACGGTTAACGGCGGAACTGTCGGGCGGCTACACGGTGGCCTGGCAGGGCATCTCCTATCAGGAAAGGCTTTCGGGTTCGCAAGCGCCGATGCTTTACGCGCTCTCCGTATTGATCGTTTTCCTCTGCCTTGCAGCCCTTTATGAGAGCTGGTCGGTGCCGTTCTCGGTCATTCTGGCGGTTCCGGTCGGCGTCCTCGGGGCTCTGACGGCCGCCTATGTCTTTGGCCAGTCCAACGACGTCTATTTCAAGGTCGGTCTCCTGACCACCATCGGCCTGGCGGCAAAGAACGCCATCCTGATCGTGGAATTTGCCAAGGAACGGCAAGGAGGCGGCATGAGCCTCCTGGATGCCACGCTCGAAGCGGCAAGGCTGCGCCTGAGGCCGATCGTCATGACCTCACTCGCTTTTATCCTTGGCGTCGTGCCGCTTGCAATCGCCACTGGAGCGGGTTCTGCAGCCCAGAATGCGATCGGTATCGGGGTGCTGGGTGGTATGCTTTCTGCAACACTCCTCGGAATTTTCTTCGTTCCGTCCTTCTTTGTTGCCGTTAGACGGTTATCAAACCGTGAAAAAAGGTAGGATAGAGATTACGTTCGTTAACATATTCGACGTGTAATGCCGCCAGGAATGATGGGATTCGTTTCTGGCGGATAAATCGGAAGCGGCTTAAAAAGTCGACTTTCGCCGTTGTAGGGCACTGGGACAGAAAAATGTTATCCATTCGTATTGTTGCTCCTCTCACTCTGCTGTTGCTCTCGGGCTGCGTTGTCGGTCCCGACCACACCGCGCCGGAGATTGCCCTGCCGGGTAAGTTCGCCGAAGCCAAGGCAACCAGTAACGGGGATGTCTCTCAAGTCGCTTGGTGGAAGGCCTTCAACGACAGCCGTCTGAACGGTTATGTCCAGCAGGGTCTCAACCAGAACCTCGACATTCTGCAGGCGCTTGAACGCATCAACGCCGCACAGGCGAATGTCACCATTGCCGGCGCAGGCAGCCTTCCCTCGTTGGATCTCTCAGCCTCCAGCACCACGACTGGCGTGCACACCAAGGCCGAAACAACCTCGTTCGCCAGAACCACGGTCAGCGGCGGCAGCGCCGATGCCTCCTGGTTCCTCGACCTGTTCGGCCTTTATCGCCGATCCAAGGAAAGCGCCCTCGCCAGCCTTGACGCATCCTATGCCGCTGCGGACGTGGCGCGCCTCACTTACCTGTCGCAGGTCGCAGCGGCCTATATCGACGTTCGTTATTACCAGGAGCGGATCGCGATCGCCCGGCAGAACCTGGGCTCGCGGCGCGAAACGCTGGACCTCACGAAGCTTCAGCTGGAAGCGGGCGCCGCTTCCCGTCTGGACGTCGTTCAATCGGAAGGCCTTGTGAACTCCACCCTGGCCGAAATTCCGGGCCTCGAGACCCAGTTCCGCACCGCAGCCCATCGCATTGCGACCCTTCTCGGCCAGCCGGCTTCGTCGCTGGTGCCGGAGCTGCAGAGAGGCGCTCGTCAGCCGGTTCCCCGGTTCAACGTTAAGGCTGGCATTCCGGCCGACCTGATCCGCAATCGCCCGGATATTCGTGCGACGGAGCGTCAGTTGGCATCCGCAGTGGCGGAAATCGGCGTTGCCGAAGCGCAGCTTTATCCGGCGATCACGCTCGGCGGTTCCATTTCGCCGCGTTACAATGCCATTGCCGGCGCCTTGGACACCCGCTCGCTGACGTGGTCCTTCGGGCCGCAACTCAGCCTGCCGATCTTTGACGGCGGACGCCTCAAGGGCAACGTGAAGCTCGCGGAATCGACCGCACGCGAGGCCTATCTCAACTGGAAGCAGAGCGTTCTGGACGCCGTCGAGGAGGTGGAAAACGCGCTCGCCGCCGTTGCCCGCGATCGCCGCACCGTGGATGCCCTGCAGGCGACGGTGAAGTCCTATCAGGAGGCGCTGCAGCTTGCGACCGCAAGCTACCGCGACGGCGCTTCGTCGCTGCTCGACGTTCTCGACGCACAGCGTCAGGTTTCGACCGCCCAGGCAAACCTTGCCCAGGCCGTGCAGCAAGTGGCGCAGGACTACGTCGCGCTCAACGTCGCGATCGGCGGCGGTTACGCCTTTGGCGCGGCCGACACCAAGGTGGCCTCTGTCGTCGTAACCAAATAAGCTCACTCGACAACCTGACAAAGAAAAACCTCCGAAGCCCTGGCTTCGGAGGTTTTTTATCATGGACCGACAGGCCGGGGACGATCAGTTCTTGGCACGCTCGACGTAGGAATTGTCTTCCGTGGCGATGACGACCCGGGTGCCGGCGTCGATATGTGGCGGAACCATTGTCCGAACCCCGTTCGAGAGGATCGCCGGCTTGTAAGAAGAGGAGGCCGTCTGGCCCTTCACGACCGGTTCCGTTTCGACGATCTCTAGCGTGACGTGGCGCGGTAGCTGAAGAGCCAGCGCAACGCCCTCATGCATGGAAAGAATGCAGGTCATGCCTTCCTGGAGATAGGCCTTCTGGTCGCCCATCGTCTCGACGTCGACCACCACCTGGTCGTAGGTCTCCGGGTTCATGAAGTGGAAGCCTTCGCCGTCTTCGTAGAGATACTGGAAATTCACGTCCTCGACAAAGGCGCGCTCCACCTGCTCGGTGGTCCGCCAGCGCTCCGATACCTTAACGCCATCGACGATACGGCGCATATTGACCTGGGTGACCGGCGTGCCTTTGCCGGGGTGGAAGTTCTCGGCGGTGAGAACGACATAGAGTTTGCCGTCGACTTCGAGGACGTTGCCCTTGCGGACCGAAGAAGCGATGATCTTGACCATGATAATCCTTATATAGCCTGGCGGCTTGTCACTGCCGGAAATGCGTCGTAGAGGACCGGGCGATAACCGGCCTGAAGGACGGATCGTCTGTTTTCCGCGCGGGAACTACCCTAAAATAGCGCAAAGTGGAAGCCTCGCCGCGGAGAACCGGCAAAGAAAGCCATAAATGAACGCGCCCAGACCTGCCACATCCCGGACGCCCTGGTGGACGCCGGAAAGCCACAAGGACCGCCGGCCCTTCCTCATGGGCCGCAACGCGGTGCAGACCGCCTTGCGCGGCTTCTTCGGCAAGCGCGACTTCGTCGAGGTGGACACGGCCGCTTTGCAGGTCTCTCCTGGTAACGAGACCCATTTGCATGCTTTCGCGACGGAGGCCATCGCGATTGATGGCAAGAGGGCACCTCTCTACCTGCACACCTCCCCCGAATTTGCGGCAAAGAAGCTGCTGGCTGCCGGTGAGCGCCGTATCTTCACCTTTGCGCATGTCTATCGCAACCGGGAGCGCGGACCGCTGCATCATCCCGAATTCACCATGCTCGAGTGGTATCGCGTCGGCGAAAGCTACGAGCAGCTCATGGACGACTGTGCGCATATGCTGGCACTGGCGGCCGAGACCGCGAAGACCAAGCGTTTTGTTTTCCGTCAGATGGAAATTGATCCCTTTGCGGAGCCGGAACGCCTGACGCTCGCCGAAGCCTTCCACCGCTTTGCCAGCACCGATTTGCTTGCATCCGTTGCGGCGAGCGGCGACACGAACCGCGATCTTCTTGCAACGGGTCTGAAACAAGCCGGCATACGGTTCTCGGAGGACGATACCTGGGCCGATCTTTTCAGCAAGGTGCTCGTGGAGAAGATCGAGCCCAATCTCGGGCAAGGCCGGGCAACCATTCTCTGCGAATACCCGGTTTCCGAGGCAGCGCTGGCAAGGCCTTCGGCGCGTGATCCGCGTGTGGCTGAACGGTTCGAGCTTTACGCCTGCGGGGTCGAACTGGCGAATGCTTTCGGGGAATTGACGGACGCCGGCGAGCAGCGCCGCCGCTTCGAACACGAGATGGCGGAAAAAGCCCGCATCTACGGGGAGCGCTACCCGCTCGACGAGGATTTTCTCGACGCGCTTTCGATCATGCCGGCGGCAAGCGGCGCGGCGCTCGGCTTCGACCGGCTCGCCATGCTGGCCACGGGTGCCACGCGCATTGAGCAGGTCATGTGGGCGCCGGTCGCGGAGGTGTTTGGATGACCGCGACGCGTTCATTGAAGACTACCGATGAGCTGGCATCCGCCGGACTGATCGAACCGGGAAAACTCCCAGCCATTCGCGCCGTCGCGGACCGTTACGCCATAGCCCTGACGCCGACCGTGGTTTCGCTCATCGACCGTACCGACCGGCAGGATCCTGTCGCCCGGCAATTCGTGCCCGATCCGGCCGAGTTGCTGGCGACGCCGGAAGAACGCGCCGACCCCATCGGCGATCAGGCGCACAGTCCGGTAAAGGGCATCGTCCATCGTTATCCGGACCGCGTGCTGTTGAAGGCCGTGCATATCTGCCCGGTCTATTGCCGCTTCTGTTTTCGCCGCGAAATGGTCGGTCCGCAGGGCGACGGCACGCTGGCGCCAGCAGAGCTGTCGGCGGCGCTCGCCTATATCCGCGCACATTCCGAGATCTGGGAAGTGATTCTCACCGGCGGAGATCCGCTGGTCCTTTCGCCGCGGCGGCTTTCGGTAATCATGCAGGGGCTTGCTGATATCCCGCATGTGAAGATCGTCCGCTTCCATACGCGGGTTCCGGTGGTCGAGCCGGACCGCGTGGACGAGGCGATGATCGCCGCCCTGAAGGAAAGCGGCAAGGTGATCTATGTGGCGCTTCACGCCAACCATCCCCGCGAACTGAGCGATACCGCCCGCGCCGCGTGCGCGCGGTTGATCGATGCAGGCATTCCCATGGTCAGCCAGACGGTGCTGCTCAAGGGCATCAACGATGATCCGGTCGTGCTCGGCGACCTGATGAAGGCTTTTGTCGAAACCCGGGTCAAACCCTATTATCTGCATCATCCGGATCTTGCGCCCGGCACCAGCCATTTCCGGCTGGATATCGCCGATGGGCAGAAGATCGTTGCGGCGCTGCGCGGAAATGTTTCCGGGCTGTGCCAGCCGACCTATGTCCTGGATATTCCGGGCGGTCATGGCAAGGCGATGATCGGCAAAAGTGCGGTACGCACGGAAGGCGGCTGCTATTCGGTCAGCGATTTCCGCGGCGAGGAGCACAGATATCCTCCGAAGTGACGCGCGCTCGCCTTCACGCGACAGCTCCTGCCCGTGTTTTGGAGAGCCCACACGAATGCGGAACCTCATTTGATTTTGTATGTGTGGCTCCGCATTCGCGTGGCCTTCGGCGTTCTTTCGGGGTGTCCTGCCCCTACAGGTGATCATCTCGCCTCGCTGCGTGGCTTCATTTGCGGTCTCCTTTCGGGAAACCTTGCCACTTGCACGGCTATACCGAACCGGACATGGCTGCCCGGGGGAGGCTTGATAGGAAGCGATCGGGTTGATGGCCCGCTCTCCTCCATGGCTTTCACCTCTTCCACCTTTCCCGCACGTTACGGGTCCAATGGAAGCGCCGGCTCCCGCCTGCCCGCGAACGTCTCGCGAAACACTCCGGCGACGGAAGCGGGAGGATTGTAGGCATGGATGCGGAGGGTGGGGATGATGACGCGGTCAAGTCATTGGAGATGCTGAGCGGCGGCGATGAATTGTCCCCGGGACAAACATGGAAAGGCAGCATTGTGGGGCGTGCCCCGCCATACCCCCTCTGTCCTGCCGGACATCTCCCCCTCAAGGGGGGAGATCGGCTGGAAGCGAGGCCCTAACCCAGTCAAAGCCTTGAGATTGCCGCAAGATTGCTGAATTCTGCTCCCCGCCGGCTTCCTGCCCTTCACGATTGGAAAGGGATCGCTGAGCATGCCTCCTTCGATCTCCCCCTTGAGGGGGAGATGCCCGGCAGGGCAGAGGAGGGTGAACCGGCCTCGACGTGAACTGGCCCAACGTCGAAGGGCATGGGATCATGCTCACTCCTTCCCCACCGGCATGTAGAGATCGCCGCCGTCGCGGTATTTGGCGGCCATGGCTTCCAGTCCCTCCTTCTGCGCCTCAGCCCGGATATCATGCGAAATCCGCATCGAGCAGAACTTCGGGCCGCACATGGAGCAGAAATGCGCCACCTTGTGCGCTTCCTTCGGCAAGGTCTCGTCATGGAAGGAGCGCGCCGTTTCCGGATCGAGCGACAGGTTGAACTGGTCCTCCCACCGGAACTCGAAACGGGCGCGGGAAAGCGCGTCGTCGCGAACCCGGGCTGCCGGATGGCCCTTGGCGAGATCGGCCGCATGCGCGGCGATCTTGTAGGTGATGACGCCGACCTTGACGTCGTTGCGGTCCGGCAGGCCGAGATGTTCCTTCGGCGTCACGTAGCAGAGCATCGCCGTGCCGAACCAGCCGATCATCGCTGCCCCGATCCCTGAGGTGATGTGGTCGTAGCCGGGAGCGATATCGGTCGTCAGCGGCCCGAGCGTGTAGAACGGCGCCTCGCCGCAAACCTTGAGCTGCTTGTCCATGTTTTCCTTGATCTTGTGCATCGGCACATGACCGGGGCCTTCGATCATCACCTGGCAATCCTTCGCCCAGGCGATCTTGGTGAGTTCGCCGAGCGTCTCCAGCTCCGCAAACTGCGCCGCGTCGTTGGCATCAGCGATCGAGCCGGGACGCAGGCCATCGCCGAGCGAGAAGGACACGTCATAGGCCCGGCAGATATCGCAGATTTCCTCGAAATGCTCGTAGAGGAAGCTCTCCTTGTGGTGATGCAGACACCACTTTGCCATGATCGAGCCGCCGCGCGAGACGATGCCGGTGACGCGATTGACGGTGAGCGGGATGTAGGGAAGCCTGACGCCCGCGTGGATGGTGAAATAATCGACGCCCTGTTCAGCCTGCTCGATCAACGTGTCGCGATAGACCTCCCAGGTCAGGTCTTCGGCGATGCCGTTCACCTTTTCGAGCGCCTGGTAGAGCGGCACCGTGCCGATCGGCACCGGCGAATTGCGAATGATCCATTCGCGGATATTGTGGATGTTCCGGCCGGTGGACAGGTCCATGACCGTATCCGCACCCCAGCGGATCGACCAGACCATCTTTTCGACCTCCTCCGCCATGGAGGAAGTGACGGCGGAGTTACCGATATTGGCGTTGATCTTCACCAGGAAATTCCGGCCGATGATCATCGGCTCGCTTTCGGGGTGGTTGATGTTGGAGGGGATTATCGCCCGTCCTTCCGCGACTTCGCGGCGAACGAATTCAGGGGTCACGAAATCCGGAATATGCGCTCCGAAGCTCTCGCCGTCACGGATGAGAGCTTCCTTGGCCGCCTGCCGGCCGAGATTTTCGCGGATGGCGATGAACTCCATTTCCGCCGTGACGATGCCGGCGCGCGCATAGGCAAGCTGGGTAACGGCCCTGCCGTCTTTCGCCTTCAGGGGCGTGTTGCGGACCGGGAATTCCGGCGTCAGGCGATCGCCGGTGACAAACCCGTTGTCCTCCGGTTTCACGACGCGGCCTTCATAGGATTCGACATCGCCGCGCGCCCTGATCCAGCTTTCGCGCAGCCGCGGCAGGCCGGCTTCGATCGAGACCGCATGGGCCGGATCGGTGTAGGGGCCGGAGGAATCGTAGACGGTGACCGGCGGCTCGCCGGAGGTCGGATGCAGCGCGATCTCACGCATCGGCACCCGGATATCCGCGTGGACGACACCGGATTTGAAAACTTTGGTGGAGGCGGGAAGCGGACCGGTCGTGACGACAGGCGTAAGCTTTGGTGTGGCGATATTCATGGGTGAGGCTCCAAGGTTTGCCGTTTGGAGACCCAGTTCCAGTGTTGGAATGATGGAAAAACGCCTGAGCCGATGGACGGGAATCCCGCCTGAAAGCCGTGAGCGCTCGCACCGTCCCTACGCCAGTATGAACTGGATCAGGTTCAACGGGTCACTGCGCCTCGGCGGCAAAGCCGTCCGACCAGCAGTATCTCAGCCCCTTGCCGGGACCCCCCTGGTGAATGCGAGCATCAAAAACCTGCCGAGCGCCCGTGTCAAGCCAAAGCTGGCCATGCGGATATCTCGGATTTTAGCGAATCCCGCAGCCCTAACTTCACGACGTTTCTTACCGGAATTTTATGCTTTCCGACGTAGACAGTGTTCCCGGCGATGAACGCAAATTCCAGTCATTGGAGATGTCGAGATGAACGAGACTATTCGCGAACTGCTGGCACGGGTCGGCGGGCTTCCGGTTGCAGTGACCGAACTTGAAGATGCGGCCGATCTTTATGCGGCCGGGCTTTCCTCCTTTGCCTCCGTGCAGCTGATGCTGGCCATCGAAGAGGCTTTCGACATCGAGTTTCCCGACAGCCTCCTGAATCGCAAGTCCTTTGCCAGCATCTCGGCAATCGAGCAGACGGTCGCCCAGATCGTGAAAGCCCGTGAGGCTGCGTGATGAGCCTCCCAGCCTTTGCCGCCGACATGACGCTCGGCGCACGTGCCCGCCGAGTGGCGGAGGTCGCGGCCGAAAATGCCGACCGCGTCGACCGGGAAGCCCGTTTTCCGCAGGAAGCGGTCGATGCCATGAGGGCCGAACGCCTGCTCGGCATTCAGGTCCCCATATCGCTTGGCGGCGAGGGGGCTTCGACACAGGAGATCGCGGAGGTCTGCTCCATCCTGGGACAGGCATGCGCGGCAAGCGCCATGGTCTTCGCCATGCACCAGATCAAGGTGTCAAGCCTGGTCGAGCACGGCGGCGACAGCGAGTGGCATAGGGATTTCATGCGCGAGCTTTGCGCCCGTCAGCTTCTTGTCGCCTCCGCGACAACGGAAGGCGGCATCGGTGGCAATCTGCGCAATTCCATCTGCGCCATCGAGATCGACGGAAACATCTGCCGCCTGACGAAGGACGCGACCGTCATTTCTTACGGCGTTCATGCGGATGTCATCATGGTGACCTCCCGCGCCCACGCCGACGCGGCTCCGGGCGACCAGGTCATGACCGTTTTCAGGAAGAACCAGTATACGCTGGAAAAGACGGTGGACTGGGATACGCTCGGCATGCGGGGCACCTGCTCTGACGGCTTTATCTTCAAAGGCGAGGCGCCGGTCACGCAGATCTTCCCGAAACCGTTTGCCGAAATCGCGGCGCAGAGCATGCTTGCCTCGTCGCACCTCCTCTGGAGCGCGGTATGGTATGGCATCGCAGCCGATGCGGTATTGCGTGCGCAGGCCTTCGTGCGCGCCGCCGCTCGCAAGGCGAATGGCACCACGCCGCCCGGCGCGTTGAGACTCGCGGAAACATCCAACCTGCTGCAGCTCCTGAAGTCGAACATTCTTTCGGGCCTGAAGGCCTACGAGGACGCCAAGGCTGAGCCGGACCAGCTTTCCTCGATGGCGTTTTCGATCGCCATGAACAACGTCAAGCTCGCCTCGTCGGAGACGATCCTGACCATCATCAACCAGGCGATGATCATCTGCGGCATCATGGGTTACAAGAACGGCACGCCTTATAGCCTCGGCCGGCATCTGCGCGATGCCCATTCGGCCCAGCTGATGATTTCCAACGACCGCATTCTGGGCAACACGTCGACCATGCTGCTCGTACAGAAACCGGACACCAGCCTTCTCGGCTGACGCCCACCCGTCAATGATTGCCCGTCAAATGAATTGAATGAGGTGAAGCCATGGATATGCAAGTTTCCTTTCTCGACCGCCTGTTCGACGCAGGCCTTCTGATCGACACCGGCGTCGACGGGCTTTATGGCCGCAGCGGCCGGTTCGAAGATGTGATTACGGCCTTCGAGCGGCTGATCGACAGGATAGGCGGGGCCGACGGCGCGGAAGCCATGCGCTTTCCGCCCGGCATGAACCGCGCCTTCTTCGAGCAGAGCGGCTACATGAAGAGCTTTCCGCAGCTCGCCGGCACCGTGCATTCCTTCTGCGGCAACGAGCTCGACCACATGAGCCTGTTGAAATGCATGGAAGTGGGCGAGGAAGACTGGACGAAGGGTCAGGAAGCGACCGATATCGTGCTGACGCCGGCCGCCTGCTATCCGCTCTACCCGACCGTTGCCCGGCGCGGCAACCTGCCGAAGTCCGGCGCTCTCTATGATCTGCAGAGCTACTGCTTCCGCCACGAGCCCTCCAAGGACCCGGCCCGCCAGCAGCTGTTCCGCATGCGTGAATATGTCTGCATGGGCACGGAACAACACGTCACCGATTTCCGCCAGCGCTGGATGGATCGCGGCGTCGAGATGATGAAGTCGGTCGGCCTCGAGGTGACGATCGACATCGCCAACGACCCCTTCTTCGGCCGCGCCGGCAAGATGCTGGTCAACAACCAGCGCGACCAGAACCTCAAGTTCGAGCTCCTGATTCCGATCACCTCGGTTGCCAAGCCGACCGCCTGCATGAGCTTCAACTATCATCAGGATAGTTTCGGTTTGAAATGGGGCCTGAACCTGGAAGACGGCAGCGTCGCACACACGGCCTGCGTCGGTTTCGGGCTGGAGCGGATCGCACTCGCTCTCTTCCACACCCACGGTCTCGACGTGAAAGAGTGGCCGGAATCCGTCCGCGCCACCCTGTGGGGCTAAGGCCATGGCTGGAGTTCTAGCCGGTCTTGATCCGGCCAGCTACAGGCCGCATGCGCTACATTCGGCGGAGCGCATCTGGCCGGAGACCAATTGTTATGTGGACCTCTGGATCGAGGTGCTTTCGGCGCAGGGCCTTCCGCCGGAAGCCATGCTGGGTTTCACATTGACCCAGGATTTTGAGGGCGACCAGTTCACCTTTTTCAAGGTGCCGCTGGAGGATCTCGAAGCGCTTTACGGCATCCGCGTCACGGAACTGGCGATCTTCGACAGGCCGGAGCGGCATGTGCTCGAGCAAATCGGCCGCGGCCGGTTGACGCTGCTGGAGCTCGACAGCTACTTCCTGCCGGATACGCGCGGAGTGACCTATCGCCAGGAGCATGGCAAGACGACGGTGGCGGTAAACCGGCTCGACCTGGAGAAGCGCGAGCTGGACTACTTTCACAACGGCGGCTTCTTCCATTTGTCCAGTGAAGATTTCGACGGCCTATTCCAGACGAATGCGGCCCCGGAGGCGCTGCCCTTCCTGCCGTACACCGAATTTGCAAAGTTTCCGGCGACCTATCCGGCTGCCAGAGACATGCGGGAGACGGCGTGGAAACTCTTGCGGCACCATTTCGCCAGACGGCCGGAGCAAAATCCGATCCGGGCTTTCGCCGAGGTCTTCCCGACCCAGGTCGAGCGCCTGGCCGAACGCGATTTCGGCTTCTTCCACAAATATGCCTTCAACACGCTGAGGCAGGTGGGGGCCAATTTCGAACTTCTGGCTAGCCATCTCGACTGGCTGAATAGCAAGGGTTTTGCGCAGGCGGAAAAACATGCGCTGAGAATTGCTGAAGTCGCCAAGTCTACGCAATTCCAGCTTGCCCGCGCCGTCACCCGCAAGAAATTTGACCCGCTGGCAACGGCGCTCGATCCGGCCGTCGAAGCCTGGGATCTGCTGGCGGCAGAACTGGCCATGACATTGGCCCAGACCCGCGAGGCCGCGTGAGCGCACTTTCGCTGATCGGCACTGAGACCAGTCTTCTTTCGGAGGGCTGGTCATTGCTTTTGAGCGAGCGCGACGCCTATTCGCTGCCAAGTCATCTGCCGCCTGCCCTCGACGATATTCCGGCGGCCGTGCCGGGCACGGCTGCGGCCGCTCTGGAAGCCGCCGGCCGCTTCGACCGCGATGAACCGGAGCCTCTGATCGAGAAAGATGCCTGGTATCGCCGCTCGCTTGCCGGCGAGGCACCCGGTACCGCAATCCTTCGCTTTGACGGCCTCGCCACGGTGGGGGAGGTTTATCTCGGTGATCGGCTGGTCCTCTCGTTTGACAGCATGTTCGAAAGTCACGACGTGCCGGTAGAGCTGACCGGCGGCGAGACCCTGTCGATTTGTTGTCGCGCGCTGAAACCGCATCTGGACAAAACCGGACCGCGTGCCCGCTGGCGCCCAAGGCTCATGAACAATCAGGGCCTCCGGCTGGTTCGCACCACCTCGCTGGGCTTCATGCCCGGCTGGTGCCCCGAAATCCATGCCGTCGGTCCATGGCGACCGGTGTCGCTGGTGAGGCCGGGCGAAGACTGCCTTACCGACCTTTCGATCGCCACGGACTTCGTCAGCCACGAGGGCGGCATCCTCAGGGTCGCCTTTTCCTATGAGGGCCCGGCACGCGATCTCCGTCTGATCTGTAATGGCCAAGAGGCCGAGTTTTCGCTCGCCGACGAAAGATATTCAGCCGAACTTCGTCTGCCTGACGCAAAACCCTGGTGGCCGCATACCCATGGTGAGCCTGCGCTTTACGACGTCACCCTGCAGATCGACGGAAAGGCGACGTTGCTTGCCAGAACCGGCTTTCGAAACATGACAGTCGATCGCGGCACCGATGGCAATGACTTCGCGGTCCTCATCAACGGCGAGAAGATTTTCTGCCGCGGAGCCGTCTGGACGACAGCCGACATCGTGAAACTGCCGGGCGAGCGCGCCGCCTATGAGCCATGGCTGAGGCTCGCGAGGGATGCGGGCATGAACATGATCCGTATTCCTGGCGTCGCGGCCTACGAGAGCGGTGACTTCTTCGCGCTTTGCGACGAGCTCGGGCTGTTGGTCTGGCAGGATTTCATGTTCGCCAATTTCGATTATCCCGCGACCGATCCGGATTTCGTGATTCACGTGAAAAAGGAAATCTCCCAGTTCCTGAACGCGACACAAGCGTCTCCATCGCTTGCTATCCTTTGCGGCGGCAGTGAAATCTATCAGCAGGGGGCCATGCTCGGTCTGCCGGAGCGCATCTGGAAAGGAGCGTTCTGCGAAGAGATTCTGGCAGAGCTCGCCGCTCGATACCGGCCGGACCTGCCCTATGTGGCTAATTCCCCTTCCGGCGGAGCTTTGCCCTTCCATCCCAATGCCGGTGTCGCGCATTACTACGGCGTCGGCGCCTATAAGCGCCCGCTCGAAGATGCGCGGCGGGCGAATGTGCGCTTTGCCGCCGAATGCCTGGCCTTTTCCAACCTTTCCGGAACCGAGACATTGGCCGACGGCAAGGCCGGCATTCCTCGCGACAGAGGTGCCGACTGGGATTTCGAGGACGTGCGCGACCACTATCTCGGCGATCTCTACGCCGTCGACCCGCAGGAGCTTCGGCAGAATGACTTTGAGCGCTATCTCATGCTCTCCCGCGTCGTTACCGGGGAGGTGATGGAAGCTACCTTTGCCGAATGGCGACGGCCGGGCTCCACCTGCAACGGTGCCTTGGTATTTACCTTTCAGGACGTGATGCCGGGCCCCGGATGGGGCGTGATCAGCGTTGACGGTCTGCCGAAACCGGCCTGGTACGCGTTGAAAAGGTCGTTTCGGCCGCTTCAAGTCCTCTTCACCGACGAGGGCACGAATGGGCTCGATGTTCACCTCCTGAACGAGACGCCAGGCAGCTTACCCGTAAGTTTGGAGATTGCCTGCTTGCGGGACGGCAAGCTTCCCGTGGTTTCCGGCCGACGTGAACTGAGGCTGTCTGGTCGGGGCAGCGAAAGCCTGGCCTGTACCGACCTCTTCGGCGCCTTCTTCGACACCGGCTATGCCTACCGCTTCGGACCACCCTCCCACGACGTGACCGTGGCCCGATTGAGGCATGGCGAGACAGGTGCAATTCTCGCCGAGGCCTTTCATTTTCCGCTCGGACGCCCCTCTGCACTTCATGATGCCGAGATAAGCGCGGCGCTGGTCGAGGATCCCTCAGGGTGCTGGCTGGAACTTGCAACCGACCTATTCGCACAGTCGGTCAATCTGGATGTTCCAGGCTACCGCGCTGCCGACAACTGGTTCCATCTGGCGCCGGGCGATAAGAAACGCGTGCGGCTTGTCGCAGAGGTTACTGCGGTTGATCGGCCGCAGGGTGTCGTCCGCTCACTCGGCAGCCGCCGCCCCATATATTTCTGATTTTTCCGTGCCGGTCGACGGCGCAAGGCGAAAAGCCAATTGCTGCACGGCTTGTAGATAGACGTCACGGGCGTGATCCGGCGTCAGATTGTGGTCCGCATCCAGAATGATAGTCGCCGATACATTGGGAAACCGGGCAAGGCCCGCACCGTCGCGGCCAAAATAGAAATTGTAGTGGTCGAGGCCGAGATCATTTTCGCTATAGATCAACGAGACCTGGACGCCGCGGCGTTTGAGCCGGTCGAAAGCGCGATAGATCTCCCGCCCCTCTGAGGTAAAATCCCGAAAAACGTGGGTCATCCGGTGGGAAAGCCGCTTGGTAAGAGCCTTGGCAATATTACGGATCGCCGCACGAAGATCGACGTCACCTTGAAGAACCCGCTTGAAGGTCTCGGCGCGCAGCACCCGTTTTCCGTAATCATCGAGGCTGCGGGTACCGTTGACGATGGCATCCTCGACCGAGCGCCCCCGGCGCCATCGAAAGACGGCCGGATTGACCAACACACCGCCCGCGATGCGGACGTCGGTCAGGGCTGACTGAAATCCGAGATAGGCGCCGCTGCAACGTCCCGCGACAATCACAGGCGCCAATGCACGAGTTTCAAGAAAATCGATCGCCTCCGATACATCGCCGTTCTGCGTGGAATGATAAAGGACCTGTTCCGGACGGCCGGGCACGAGCGGGCTGTCGCCGGCATTGGCGGTATCGAAGCGGAGGGAGGGGATACCGGATCGGGCAAGCATCCGCGCCATAGCCGCCGTCGTGCGTCCCCAGCCGGCATGGCGGTCATAGGCCGAAGTGAGGAACAGCACCGTCGCAGCGCCGCGCTCGTGCAGCGGTTCGCAGACGATACCGGAGAGCCGGTTGTTCGACCCGAAACGGACCGGGGTTTCAGCGAAACCGTCACCGGCGAGCGGCGAAACGACGACCGGTTGAGGCCGCGTCGCCGAGCGTTCCGGAACGGGGATAGCCGCGATCCAGTCCACCAGATTGTCTGCCACCGGCAGCGGCAGTTTTGAAATCGCCGGATTGGAAACAAGCTTGTCGTAGCCTTCAAAGGCCTGTTCGGTGACCTTGGCGCCGAGCGTCGTCAGGCGTGAGGCGAATTCCCGGTCCGCCGGCCTGTCAGGCCGGCCCATTACCAGAGCCTGCGCCGCAGGCGCCCGCTCCACCGCCATCAGATTGACCTCGCGAATGTCCGCGGCAATTTCGGCCGGCATTGTCAGCGACGCAATCGAAACGCCCGACTTGTCCCGCTGCGCCTCGGAAAGGCCGAGGTTATCGTCCACGACCTTTGACCAGACGGCGAGCTCGCGAAGGTGCGGACGGCCGGATATGACTGGTGCGAGATAGGCGATCGCTTCCAGGCCCTCGATCTGCCCCGCGGCAGCGGTGGCGACAACTGCGCCGAGGCCTTGCGACACAACGACGATCCGCTCACAGCCGGAAAGCACCTTGAGCCGCCCGGCTGCGGCAATCAGGCTATCGGACCAGACGGAAAGGCCTTCTGTAAAATCCTTGCCATCCAGCGCGTCGCCTGTCCCGGGATAATCGAAGCGAAGGCTCGCAATGCCGCGATCGGCGAGTTTCTCGGAAATGATGCGCCAGAACTTGCGGGTGCACATCTCTTCAAGGCCCCAGGGACTGGCGAAGAGGACGGCGAGGCGGGAAACCGCTGTATCCGGTGACGGGGGCGCAAACAGGCCGACCGTGCTGCCGAAGGTGAAAGGCTCGGCGGCCTGCCGCGGCTGCAACGGCGATTCCTGCACTTCCAGCCGGGCTGTCTTCTCTGCGTCCATCATGGTCGTCTTGGCAATCTCCAGATCATCCTTTCGACGCATAACCCAAGCTCGCTTATGTAGGCTTAAGCAATTATCTGAACTTTTAGCGATTGCAGCCGGTTTGTTCCGAAAAGAAGCTCGAGAGAACCTGCATCTGCGGCCGGTCACCCTCCTTTGTCGGCTGAATGTTGAGCGCCTCGTCTTCCGGCCACCAATCGCCGCCAGCCCAATAGGACCAGCCGAGCCAGACATCGGCATTTTGCTCGACTGTCCTCACCATATCGGCAAGTCCTGTCAGGCATTCCGGGCTGGCCGGTGCCGCGAACTCGCCGAGGAAACCCCTTCGGCCATGATCTCTTAACCAACCGGCGACATCCTGTACCGCCTTAACGGCGTCCGCCGCCCGCGTGCACTCGGAGTTCTTTCCGGAAAAATCCACATCCAGATATTGGTGAAGTTCGTAGGCATAGTGATCCTGGGGATCCTCGACCCCGAGCATTGCCGAGGCATTGGGCGTGCCGTAGTCGCCCGTCGTCCAGCTGTGGGCGCCCGTCCAGGCCGTACCTGGAACCAGCAGCAGGTTGCCGGCTCCTGTCTTGCGGATTGCGGCGATCGCAGCGTTCACGGACAGCAGCCAGTCTTCTGCCGAAACCCCGTAAGGCTCGTTCATCAGCCCGAAGGCCACGCCTTCCACCCCGACAAAGGCGGCGGCCAGACGACGCCAGAAATCGGCAAAAGCGCTCTGCGGGACGGCTTCAGATCCGATTAAATTCCCTCGGAAGCGGGCATAATTATGCGGATCCAAAATGACGGCCATGCCGCTTGCACGAATGAGCATCACGGTATCGTACAGCCGCTTGAACTCGGCCGCATCGAAAGGTTCGTGGAGCTCCGGCTGGAGCCTTTCCCACAGAAACGGCAACCGGACGGTGTTGAATCCTTTGCCAGCAAAATAATCGATCGTTTCCTTGGAAGGATAGACGTATCCGGCGCCGTACTCGGCGCCGAGCTCCCCGAATTCCGCCCCAGCGAGATTCACCCCTCGCAAGCACAGCGGTTCAGCCTTGGCCGACCCGGCAGCAATCGTGAAACAGACGAGAACACCAAGCACGTGCAAGCGGGAGGGCCGGTTTTGTCGAAGCGGCTGTTCCACGTCTTCCTCCATTTTAGTCCGGGCAACATGGCATCAGAACCTTTAGCAAATGCCAATGGTTGCCTGGAAACAGCAAGACGGCGGCGATACGCGCCCGGACGACGCAAAGGGAACGGAATTTTAGGCAGCCGGCCTTAAGTTCAAAGCAACCGAAAAATATCCGCCGCTTGGCTCAAAACGGCTTCTATGTACACATGACCATATCAGCCTTGCCATGATTTCAACCAAATTTCCTTTCGAATTTGGGGCGAAATATTGTCTAGGGAATGTTTTGTGTATACACGAATAGCCTGCAGCGACGGAGGAGGGAGATCTAGATGAAGACTTATGTTCTGAGGGTATCGTGCAAGTCGACGCGCGGCATCGTGGCGGCGATATCCGGGTTCCTGGCCGAGATGGGCTGCAATATCATCGACAGTTCGCAATTCGACGACCTCGACACCGGCAAATTCTTCATGCGCGTCAGCTTCCTGTCGGAAGAAGGCGCCGAGCGCCCGGCACTCGTCGAAGGCTTCAAGCCGATCGCCGACAAGTTCGAGATGGACTGGGAGATATTCGATGCGGAGGACCGCATCAAGGTTCTCCTGATGGTCTCCCGCTTCGGCCACTGCCTGAACGACCTGCTCTACCGCTGGCGGATCGGCGCCTTGCCGATCGACATCGTCGGCGTTGTCTCCAACCACTTCGACTACCAGAAACTGGTGGTCAACAACGACATCCCCTTCCACCACATCAAGGTGACGAAGGATAACAAGCCCAAGGCGGAAGCCCAGCTGATGGATGTCGTCGAGTCGACCGGCACCGAACTCATCGTGCTGGCCCGCTACATGCAGGTGCTGTCCGACCAGCTCTGCGCCAAGATGTCGGGGAGGATCATCAATATTCATCATTCCTTCCTGCCGAGCTTCAAGGGCGCCAACCCTTACAAACAGGCCTACCAGCGCGGAGTGAAGCTGATCGGCGCGACCGCTCACTACGTCACGGCCGATCTCGACGAAGGACCGATCATCGAACAGGACACGGTGCGCATTACCCACGCGCAAAGCCCGGACGATTATGTTTCGCTCGGCCGTGACGTGGAAAGCCAGGTTCTCGCCCGCGCCATCCACGCCCATATCCACCACCGCACCTTTATCAACGGCAACCGCACCGTTGTCTTCCCGCCGAGCCCGGGCTCCTATGCTTCCGAGAGAATGGGCTGAGGCAGTGCCTAACTAGCCGAGAGCCTATGGACGCGCGGTTCCGCCGCTCTATCCTCTTCGGGAGCGCCCCTTCCGGAGAGGCTTATGTCCGACGGCATGCCCGAACTCACCGACGCGTCGTCAACCGATCTTGCGATTGAGACGGTGGAGGGAGTTTTGCGGGAACACTACGGGCTGTCCGGGCAGGTATTTCCGATCGAAGGGCGGCAGAACCCCTATTTCCTGATCGACAACGGCCATATGCGCTATCTCCTCAAGACGGCGCCTGCCGATGCCCCCCTTCCGGAGATCGAGGCCGAACACGCGCTGATGCGGCATATTCTGCGCGGCACCGACGGCCCGCTGGTTCCCGAGCCGGTGCTCACCAAAGACGGCGCAGACACGGTTGTGCTACCGCTTGAAGGAGAAGACAGGCGCCTGCGTCTCCTGACCTTTCTGGAGGGTGCTCCGCTGCCTGCGGACGACACGTTGTCGGATAAAGGGATCGCCGCCTTCGGATCGATCTCGGCGGCACTCACCAGAAGCCTCGAAGGCGTTGACAATCCGCTGTTGGAACGTGAGCCGGAGAGCGATCTGCGAAAGGCAGGCCCGCAGACGGTAACGCTCCTGGCTGAAGTAACCGATCAGGAAACACGCGACGTCATTGCCAAGGCCATGGTGACGGCGCTGAGGCGCATCCAGCCGCTGGGCCCAGGCCTGCGGATCGCGGCCGTCCACCAGAACCTGGATGCCGGAACCGTCGTGGGCAACACGACGGAGGCCGGCTGGCTGCCGACCGGCGTGACGGATTTTACCGGAATCGCCAAGAGCTGGCTTGTTGCGGGATTGGCAAATACCTGCGCATTCCTGTTGGTAAATCGGGACGGTGATGCCCTGGCACTCTTACCGGCCATTCGCGCCTATCACGACCTCTATCCGCTCACTCTCACGGAGATCGAAGCACTCTGGCCGCTGGTCGTCGCCCGCACGGGAATTCTGACGGCCGAAGCCGAGAGCAAACTGGCACAGCGGCCCGCTGATCCGCAGGCAAAGGAGGAAACGGAAAAACGGCATGCCGTGCTGCGCGCTGCAACAGCAATCTCTCCGGCGCTGGTGTTTGCAGCATTTCTCGAGGCGACCGGCATGACAAATCCGCTGCCGGAAATGATCCCCATGCTGCCGGACATCGATCCGGAAACGATCCGGACCGTCGATCTCAGCGTCACCAGTCCTCTGCTTTACGGCGGCAACTGGATCGACCCGGAAAACGATTGGAAAATGCTCGCCCGCATCGCCAGGGAAACCGGGCGCTGCAGCACGCGCTACGGCGAATACCGCCTTTCGAAGAGCCTTGCGGACCCGCGGCAGGAACCGGAAAACTTCGCGCTCCACGTGGACGTTTGCGTGCCAGCAGGAACGCCGGCGCTGGCGCCCTTTGCCGGAACGTTGAAAAGCGTCGGATCGCGGATCGTTCTTTCGGGAGCAAGCCTTGCACTGCATCTGGAAGGTTTGGACTGCGCGCTTCCGGACGGCAACGAGCTCAGTATGGGCGACCCGATCGGTGCCGTTGCCGGCGCCGAAAATTCCGTTGGCGGGCTACGTCTACGTTTCTGCCGGGACCCCGAACTCCTGCCGCCGCTCTTCTGTACGGCGGAGAAGGTGGGCACCTGGTCCAGGCTATGCCCCTCGCCGGCAGCACTCCTGGGAGTCGTCACCGATGCACCGGTACCCGTCCAGATGAACATCCCGGTCCGCGGCTGGAAAGAGCATCTTTTCGACGCTGCGGGCCGCTGTCTGCTCGATCTGCGGGAAGACACATCGCTGATCGGCCACGGCCACCCGCGCGTCGCAGCGGCGAGTTATCGCCAGCGTCTGCTGTTGAATGCGCCCTCTTCCGAGCCGTTCGAAGCGGCAGAGCTTTTGGCCCAGCGCCTGAAGGCGCTCGCACCAACGGGGCTTGATGACCTATATGTCCTGCGCGGGTGGCGGGATGCATTTCACTACGCCTTGGCGCTCACGCGCAACCATACCGGCCGACACGAGATCGTCAGTATCACCGGAGTTTCGGGGACAACCCACGATCCCGCGATAAACAGTGCCGGCGGCGTGCAAGGCACGATAGATTCCCTGGATGCGGGTGATAAGGCCGGTCTGCTGCTTGCTGGCTACACGCAGCCTTTCGACGGCCTTCCTGAGATCTTGGAGGCGCTTCGACGCAACGAGGGCTTGCTGCTCATCGATGAGACGCGCTCCGGCTGGGGCAGATCCGGCCGCTATCTTTGGGGATTCGAGGCACTGGGACTGTCGCCCGACATCCTGGTGGCAGGACTTCCCGGAGAAGATATTGCCGTATGCTTCGCTCGCGAAAATCTCGCGGCCGCCCCAGACGACAGGATGGAAAAGCCGAGCCCTGTTGCCTGTTCGGTCGCCGCAGCCATGCTGGAAATCTGGTCGGAAGAGGACTTGCGGGACAATGCCCGGCTTGTCGGGGACCACCTGAAATCAGCCCTTGAGCAGCTGGCGCGCCGTCATCATGCAATCCAGGATGTAACCGGCAGTGGCCTATGCCTTGCCCTGAACTTCAAGAATGAGGAACTCGCCGAGAAGATAACGGCGCTACTGCGAAGGGAGCGCGTCTTGGCGAATACCGAAGCGCCGGCTTCGCTCCTGATCGTCCCGCCGCTTTGCTTTGCCCGCGACAGCGCCGACCGACTGCTCGAGCGGCTCGAAACCGCTCTCGCGCAAAATTGACAGCTTACCGAAATGGAAATTTCCGCTGCTCCGCCTTGCGCAAGCCGGGACGCCACCTATTTAATTGCAGACGGACGCAGGTCGCGAATATGCGAATGAAATTTCACAATTCCGCCTTCTTCCTGTCATCGATCGGAAAAAAATTCTAGTTATACCGATTTTCGTTGATCGCGCTGTCAGGTTTTGCTACAGACGGTTTTCGTTCGATCGGTGAGTCCGATCGGTTTTGCACGCAACATCGTGAGGGAGAGTGACATGTATAAATTCGTCCGCGTCGCCGCCTTCGGTGGGGATGCGTCCAACATGATTGGCACGGATCGCCGCTCCCTTCCGTGCTGTCGAATGTAACGCTTTCAGTTCCATCATTCCTGAAAATTTTCATTCGCCAGAGCTGCCTATCAAGCAGTCAATGCGGGAGTCTGCCATGCAGAAGCAAGTTATCGAATTCGGCGGCGAGCCCGTCGGTATTGTCATTCCGGACGCAGATCGGCTGAAGTTCATCGCCGTGAAATTCCACGTCATCGATCTCGACGAACAGCGCTTTGGCTCTGCCGACGAGGTGCGCCTTGCCATTCGCGACCTTGTTCGTTCGCGCAACGCGGCGCCGACGGCGCATGTCTGAAATTTGATTTAAGCACCTTCAAAAGCCGCCTCCGGGCGGCTTTTTCATGCGTACTAGAAGGCAGTGAAAGTGATTGTCGTCAAGGAACGTTCGATGCCGGGTATCGACGCGATTTTCTCGTTGACGAACCGCCCGATTTCGTCGCTGTCCTTGATGTAAATCTTCAGCAGAAGGTCCCAGTCGCCGCTTGTCGAATAGAGCTCGGAGACGAGTTCCGTCTTGTAGATGGCGTCGGCGACTTCATAGGTCTGACCGGGCTTGCAGCGAAGCTGCACGAAGATGGGCTTCATGGACGTCTTCCCGTCGGTTGATCGCCTTTGCGATCGTGATGGCACATATCCGACTATTGGCCGATGCGGTTGCCGTTCGCAAGCCGGTCCGCCCGGATCTCCTGCAGTATCCAGTCGCGGAACGCGGCGAGCGGAGGATAGGTGGCGCGGTCGGGCGGATAGGCAAGATAATATTGTCCGGTTTCCATAGCCCGGCCTTTGGCGGCCGGCACCAGCAGCCCTTGCTCCAGTTCCCGGTCGATCAGGAAGCGTGGCAGGAGCGCCGCGCCGAGGCCGGCCGACGCAGCCTCGACCATCGGCATGAATTGATCGAACAGCATTCCGTGCAAGGTTTCGAACGGGATTTCGTTCTGGGAAAACCACAGCTCCCAGGCGTCCGGGCGCGTATTGAGATGCAGCAGCGGCACCTTCAACACATCCCCGGGCGCCTGAATTTCATGTCGAGCCTTAAATTCCGGACTGCAGACCGGCAGCACCGCTTCGTCCATCAGAAAGGTGAGCGCAGCGCCCGGCCAGCGTGCCACGCCGAAGTGGACCGCGGCATCCAGCGTATCGAAACGGAAATCGAAGGGTTCGAGCCGGGTGATGAGATTCACGACCAGGCCCGGATGGGCCTCGAGAAAATGCGCAATCCGCGGAGTGAGCCAACGGGTACCAAAGAACGGCAGGATGGCAAGGTTGAGCGTACCGCCGGATGGATTGGCTTTGAGATTCAGGGAGGCATTCGAAATCCGCCGCAGCGCTTCGCGAACCTCTCGGGCATACCCGTCACCGGCAAGCGTCAACCGGATTGTCTGGCGCTCGCGAAGAAACAGTGCCACGCCGAGTTGCTTTTCCAACGCCGAGATCTGGCGGCTGACGGCGCTCTGGGTGAGGCCGAGTTCGTTGGCTGCCGCCGTGACGCTGCCGGTGCGGGCCGCCGCTTCGAACGCTGCGAGCAAAGAAAACGAGGGAAGGAAGCGCCGGGGCGGCAGCATGTCATTCCTCCAGCGAATGACCTGTTGAGAACATGTCGATATTCATGGATAAAGAGCCTCTGTAAAGAGTCTGAAGCGCCACTTCCGGACATTTCCATCATGTTGAACGATCCCCGCTCTCACGGCCTCTGGGAAAAGACCGCTCCCGCTCCTCCCGTGACGCCGCGGTTGGAAGAACTCGTTACCGCGGATGTGGCGATTGTCGGAGGAGGTTATACCGGTCTGTCGGCCGCACTGCATCTCGCCCAGAAGGGCGTCGATGTGAGGCTGTTGGAGGCTGCAGAGATCGGCTTCGGCGGCGCGGGTCGCAATGTCGGCCTGATCAATGCCGGCATGTGGGTCATGCCTGACGATTTTACGAAGGAACTCGGCCCGCTCTACGGCGAACGGGCCCTCGATCTTCTTGGACACGGCCCCTATCTCGTCCGCGACTTGATCGAGACCCACGGCATTGCATGCGAGCTGGAGAAGAACGGTACGCTGCATTGCGCGGTTGGCGCCGATGGCATGAAGGAACTCGAGGAGCGCGCCCGCCAATGGCAGAAACGCGGCGCCCCGGTCACTTTGCTGGACGCCATGGAAACCGAACGGCGCACGGGCAGCAAGGCCTATTCAGGTTCGCTGCTCGATATGCGCGCCGGTACGCTGCAGCCGCTTGCCTATGCCCGCGGATTGGCCCATGCCGCCGTCAGGGCAGGCGCGAAACTTCATACAGGCAGCGCGGCGATCGAAACCGGCGAAGTGAATGGCAAGAAGTTCATCAGGACTGCTCACGGACAAGTTACGGCTGACTGGATTATCGTCGCCACGGATGCCTACAGTACCGGCCCTTGGGAACAGGTTCGCCGCGAACAGGTCCATCTGCCCTATTTCAACCTCGCCACCAAACCCCTCGGCGACAACCTCCGCCACTCGATCGTCCCCGGTCGCGAAGGCTGCTGGGACACCAAGGAAATACTCTCTTCCTTCCGCATGGATCAGGCGGGGCGCCTGATCTTCGGTTCGGTCGGGGCTTTGCGCGGCACCGGTACCGCCATCCACAAGGCCTGGGCGCGACGTTCGTTGAAACGTATCTTCCCACAACTCGGCGAGGTGGAATTCCAGGCCGAATGGTACGGCCTGATCGGCATGACCGACAATGCGCTGCCGCGCTTCCACAAGTTCGGCCGCAACGCCGTCGGCTTTTCCGGCTATAACGGCCGCGGCATTTCCCCCGGAACGACATTCGGAAAAGTGCTCGCCGCGCATGTACTAGGCGAGATTTCAGAAGCCGAACTGCCGCTGCCGCTGACCGATACGACGGAGCCAGGCTTCCGCTCTCTCAAGGAAGCCTACTATGAAGCAGGCGCACAGATTGCCCACTTCGCCGGCGAACGGTTCTGATTGTCAAACCATCGCCGATTTGTAGATTGACTGACATTGAATTCCGGAGACCGATATGACCCTTGCCACTCTTGATCTCGCCGCCGAGGTGAAAAGCATTCTGAGCGATCTTGGCGTAAAAGCCGAAAGCTATACCGGCGGCACGCTTGTCGTCCGCTCGCCGATCACTGGCGCCGAGATCGGCAAGCTGCCGGAGATTTCGGCTGAGGAGGCCGGAAAGGCGATCGAAGCCGCCCATGCCGCCTTCCTGGAATGGCGGGCCGTGCCTGCTCCAAAGCGAGGCGAGCTGATCCGGCTGCTCGGCGAGGAGCTGCGTGCGGCCAAATCGGCGCTCGGCCGACTGGTGTCGGTGGAAGTCGGCAAGATCACCTCGGAGGGCCTTGGCGAAGTGCAGGAAATGATCGATATCTGCGACTTCGCGGTCGGGCTCTCCCGCCAGCTCTACGGTCTCACGATTGCCACCGAACGCGCCGATCACCGCATGATGGAAACCTGGCATCCACTCGGGGCTATCGGCATCATCTCAGCGTTCAATTTCCCGGTCGCGGTCTGGTCCTGGAATGCGGCCCTCGCCATCGTCTGTGGCAATTCGACCGTCTGGAAACCTTCGGAAAAAACCCCGCTGACCGCGCTTGCAACCCAGGCGATCTTCGAAAAGGCGCTGGCCCGCTATGTTGCAGAAGGCAATACGGCACCGAAGAACCTCTCCACGCTGCTGATCGGCGGGCGCGCGATCGGCGAGATCCTGGTCGATCACGAGAAGGTGCCGCTGGTTTCGGCGACCGGATCGACGGCCATGGGCCGCGCCGTCGGGCCGCGCCTGGCGCAGCGCTTCGCCCGTTCCATTCTGGAACTCGGCGGCAACAACGCGGCCATCGTGACGCCCACCGCGGATCTCGACCTGACGCTGCGGGGCGTTGCTTTCGCTGCCATGGGAACGGCCGGACAACGCTGCACCACGCTTCGCCGCCTGTTCGTCCATGACAGCGTCTACGACACGCTGGTACCACGCCTGGTCAAAGCCTATCAGTCGGTCACCATCGGAAATCCGCTGGAAAACGGCAACCTCGTCGGCCCCCTGATCGACCGGGCTGCTTTCGACAAGATGCAGAAGGCGCTCGAGGCCGCTAAGGCCGCTGGCGGGAAAGTGGTCGGAGGCGAACGCGTCCATGCCGAAAGCTCGACCGATGCCTACTATGTGCGCCCGGCAATCGTGGAAATGCCTGCTCAGGCAGGTCCGGTGAAGGAAGAGACTTTTGCTCCGATCCTTTACGTGATGAAGTATTCGAGCTTCGATGAGGCGCTCTCGCTGCACAATGACGTGCCGCAGGGCCTTTCCTCCTCGATCTTCACCAACGACATGCGCGAGGCCGAAACTTTCGTATCCGTGCACGGCTCCGATTGCGGCATCGCCAATGTCAATATCGGTCCCTCGGGCGCCGAGATCGGCGGGGCATTCGGCGGAGAGAAGGAAACCGGCGGCGGTCGCGAATCCGGTTCGGATGCCTGGAAGGCCTATATGCGCCGCGCCACCAATACGCTGAACTACGGCCGCACATTGCCATTGGCGCAGGGCGTCAAGTTCGACGTCATCTGATCGGATGTCTCAGCCGCTGAACCTGCTCACCGACATCGAGGGCGTGGCTGTGGGCCACGCTACGGATCATGTGCTGGGTTCGGGCGTGACGGTAATCGTTTTCGACGAACCGGCAGTCGCTTCCGGCTCGGTGCTCGGCGGCGCGCCGGGCGGGCGGGATACTGCGCTGCTCGATCCATCCATGACGGTGCAGGCGATCGATGCCTTTGTGCTCTCCGGCGGTTCGGCCTTCGGGCTCGATGCCGCAGGGGGCGTCCAGGCGGGCCTCCGCAAGATAGGTCGTGGTTTCGACGTCGGCCCGGTCCGGGTGCCGATCGTGCCGCAGGCGATTCTGATGGACCTCCTGAACGGCGGCAACAAGGACTGGGGACTTCACTCGCCCTATCGAGAGATGGGGTACGAGGCTTTCGAGGCGGCGGCAAAGGGTTCCTTCGCCCTTGGCACGGTGGGCGCAGGAACCGGCGCCACCACCGCTACCTTCAAGGGCGGAATCGGATCATCGAGTGCCAGAACTTCAGCCGGCCATACCGTTGCGGCACTGATGGCGGTCAACGCTATGGGTTCCGCGACGGTAGGCGACGGTCCGCATTTCTGGGCCGCTCCCTTCGAGGAGAATGGCGAATACGGCGGGCTCGGCTTGCCGCAGAACTTCGACAATCGGCTGCGCATGAAGGGTCGTAACAGGATTGCGACGACAATCGGTGTTGTGGTGACCGACGCGGGGCTGAGCAAGGCGGAGGCTCACCGCCTCTCGATCATGGCGCATGACGGGCTTGCCCGGGCCGTCCTGCCGACCCATCTGCCGGGCGATGGCGATACGATCTTTTCTGCAGCGACCGGCGCCAGGTCCCTGAATGACCCAGGAGACTTTCTGGAGATATGCCATCTTGGGACGCTGGTAACGGCGCGCGCAGTGGCGCGCGGAGTCTACGAAGCAACCGCGTTACCGGTGCCGGATGCGCAGCCCGCCTGGCGCGACAGCTTCGGCTCCCTGGTTAGATAGTTCGCAGCGCTTGCTCCACGCGTGGCCAATCTTCCGCAGCGGGCAGGCCGATTCTGAGATCCCCCGGGCGCTCCGCAAACCGTCGGATGATGATCCCGCGCTCGCCGAGATGCTGGAAGATCGCCTGCGCCCGCGTGTCGCGGATGAAGCGGAAGAGCGAGGTACCCCCCGCGACGGAAATGCCCGCTTCTGCGAGCACGGCATCGAGCCGCGCCGCATCCGCCTTCAGCTTTTCCCGCATCGCCTTCTGCCAGTCGGCATCGGCAAGCGCTTCGCCGGCAATGTGCAGCGCCGGACCGGAGACCGCCCAGGGGCCGAGGCGGCTCTCGACTTTCACGACGGTCTCGGGATGCGAGATGGCAAAGCCTAACCGAAGCCCCGCCATGCCATAGAATTTGCCGAAGGAACGCAGGACGACCAAGCCTCCTGCATCGACTGCGCCCGCCACGCTCTCCGCTTCAGAGACATCCATGAAGGCCTCGTCGACGACAAGAAGGCCGCGCTTGGCACGCATCACGGCCGCAAGAGTCAAAAGATCGCCGCGCTGGACAATCCGGCCGGTGGGATTGTTCGGATTGACGATGATCGCCAGACGGCCATCCGCCAGCCGTTCCATATCCTCCGTCTCGGTCACCTCAAGGCCTGCAAGCCGCGCGGCGCGAGCATGTTCCGCATAGGTAGGAGAGAGGACCACCGCCTTGCCTCCGCCCCAGTCCGCAGCAAGGCCGGCAATGACAGGCAGAAGGATCTGGGTTCCCGGCCCAGCGGCAACATGCATCGCAGAAGGTGCTCCGTATGCCCGCGCTGCCAGTATCTTCAGCCGTTCAGCCAAATACGGCTCCGGCAGTCGCGCCAAGGCATTGCCCGGAATGGGAGAATGCGGATAGGAATGCGGATTGATACCGGTGGAAAGATCGATCCACGGTTCGGGCGCATCGGGAAACGACGCTCGCGCCTGAGCAAGATTGCCGCCGTGCTGTATCGGATCGCCAACCTCAGGCCTTATCACCGGCATGTTCTTTCTCGCATTTTTTGCCCTGATCATCGAGCGGATCTTTGGTTATCCGGACTGGCTGTTTCGCCGCATCGGCCATCCGGTTACCTGGATAGGCGGGCTGATATCCCGGCTCGACACCAATTGGAACCGGGAAGAAGATGACTTTGCCAGGCGCAGGCGCAATGGCATTCTTACCCTGTTGGTACTGCTCGGCACGGTGATCGTCGTGGCATTGGCGCTCGAATATGGGCTTCTCTTCCTGCCCTTCGGGTCGATCCTGCTTGCCGTTGTTGCCGCAAGCCTGCCCGCCCAGAAGAGTCTCGAACAGCATGTCGCGGCCGTCGCTGACGCTATCAGGTACGGCGGACTGAACGCCGGACGAAAGGCTGTTTCCATGATCGTCGGGCGAGATCCGGAGAAACTCGACGAAGCCGCCGTCTGCCGCGCGGCAATCGAAAGCCTGGCGGAGAATTTTTCCGACGGCGTCGTGGCGCCGGCATTCTGGCTGGGCCTCGGTGGATTGGCCGGTGGCGCGGCCTACAAGGCCGCCAATACCGCCGACAGCATGATCGGTCACCGATCGCCGCGGCACGAGGCGTTCGGCTGGGCCGCGGCGCGCTTCGACGACGTGATCAACCTGCCCGCTTCGCGCCTGAGTGCGCTGCTTTTCGTCGTTGCCGCATTCTTCATCCCCAATGCTTCGCCGAAAGACGCGATGAAGGCTATCTTTCGGGACGCCCGGCATCACCGGTCCCCGAATGCCGGCTGGCCTGAGGCGGCGATGGCCGGCGCGCTTGGGATAGCGCTCGCAGGGCCGCGGAGTTATGGCGGCCAGATGATCGAGGCGTGTTTCATGGGCGCCGGCGGACGTACGGAACTTACCCATGAGGACATCGTTCGCGCGTTGAAACTGGCCCGGGTCGCGGACGGTTTGCTGATCAGCCTTTTCGGCGTCCTGGCGTGGATCATCTGGCAAGTCTGAGCAATCCGTCAAGATCGAGATGCTTTTCCATATGGGCAGCAAGGCGGTCGAGCACTTCGTCCACACCTGCTTCGTAGTTCAGCCCGGACGCCCCGCCACCCAGCCGCTCAAGCCAGGCAGAGCGCTGCCGGTCATCGGCAAACAGGCCATGCAGATAGGTGCCGCAGATTCGTCCGTCGCGAGACAGCGCCCCGTCGGCCTTGCCGCCGACGACCGAAAACGGCTGCGCACAATCCGGCCCGGTCGTCCGGCCCACGTGCATTTCATAGCCGACTAATGATACTCCGTCGAAACTGCTGCCGGAAACTGCTTCCAGCCGCTTGTCGCCGGTCAGCACTGTTTCGATATCGAGCAAACCAAGTCCATCAACCGCCCCCGGTGGACCTTCTATACCCTCGGGATCAGAAATCCGGCTGCCTAACATCTGATAACCACCGCAGAGACCCAGCACACGTCCGCCGCGTCTCACATGCGCGGCGATATCGATATCGAAACCAGCCGCCTTTAGCGCCTCCAGATCGGATATCGTTGCCTTGGAGCCGACCAGCAGCACGAGATCGCAATCCACCGGAATGACCTCGCCGGGCCGGACGCGGACGATTTCCACATCCGGTTCGGCGTCCAGCGGATCGAGATCGTCGAAGTTCGATATGTGAGGCAGGATCGGCACGGCGATGCGGATCTTCGCCCCCGCCTTCCGGGTATAGGAGCCGGCGAGACCGAGCGCGTCCTCCGCCGGCAGGCGGACTGCATCGGCAAAGTGCGGCAGAAGGCCAATCGACCTCCAGTGTGTCAGTTCCGCAATCATCCGCATGCCGTCGGCAAACAGCGTTGGATCGCCCCGAAAGCGATTGACGATAAAGCCGCGGATCATCGCCGCATCTTCAGGTTCGAGCACAAGCTTCGTACCGGCCAAGCTGGCGATCACGCCGCCGCGGTCGATATCGCCGATCAGCACCACCGGCACGTCGGCTGCCCGGGCAAAGCCCATATTGGCAATATCGTTCTGGCGCAGATTGATTTCCGAGGCGCTGCCGGCGCCCTCGACCAGCACGAGATCCGCCTGATTTCGGAGACGCTCGAAACTTTCCAGCACGCGCGGCATCAGCTTCGGCTTCAGATCCTGGTATTCGGCCGCCTTGGCATTGCCCTCGACCCTGCCTTGCACCACCACTTGCGCGCCAACTTCGCTCTGCGGCTTCAGCAAGACAGGATTCATGTGGACGCTGAGCGGCGCCTTGGCGGCACGGGCCTGCAATGCCTGCGCCCGGCCGATTTCACCACCGTCGGCCGTTACCGCCGCATTGTTCGACATGTTCTGCGGTTTGAACGGCAGAACCTTCAGACCTCGGAGCGTGAAGGCGCGGGCAAGGCCCGCCACGACCAACGACTTGCCGACGTCCGAACCCGTTCCCTGAAACATCAGTGATCGAGCAACCATGCGCCTAGAACTCGATGCCGGCCTGAGCCTTTACGCCCGCCTTGAAATGATGCTTCACCAGCGTCATCTCGGTCACCATGTCGGCTACCTCGATCAATGCTGGTTTGGCATTTCGGCCGGTGACGACGACATGCAGGTCCGGCCGTCGCGACTGCAGCTCCGTAATGACCTTGTCGAGATCGAGGTAATCATAGCGCAGCGCGATATTGAGTTCGTCCAGGATAATCAAGCCGATCGTCTCGTCAGCCATGAGCTCGAGCGCCTTTTCCCAAGCCTTTTCGGCGGCGGCGATATCGCGTTTCAGGTCCTGCGTCTCCCAGGTAAAGCCTTCGCCCATCGTGTGCCAGACAACGCGATCACCGAAGACCGCCAGCGCCGGCTGCTCGCCCGTCGACCAAGCGCCCTTGATGAACTGCACCACGCCGACTCGGCGGTTGTTGCCGAGCATGCGCAGCGCCAGCCCGAAAGCGGCGGTGGACTTGCCTTTACCCGGGCCGGTGTGAACGATGAGAAGGCCCTTTTCCAGGGTCTTCTCCGCGACTTCCTTGTCCTGAACCGCCTTGCGGTTCGCCATCTTGGCGCGATGGCGCTCGGCTATGCTTTCGTCGACCTGTTTCACCGTGAAGCGAGCTTTGCCGCAGATGCGGCAGAAGCCTCCTCGCCTGCGTGAAAACGCTCGCGAAGCATGCCGCAAGCTGCCCCAAGCAGGGCCCAGAACACCAGATTCGTGGCATAAACCGCGTTGACGAAGCGAGCGTGTAATTCGACCGGCACGACCGTCTCGTGAGACGGCGGCAGCGGCGCGCCGATCAGGTGGGGAGCAATCAGCAGACCGATCGCCAGGGCAGCAAAAATCGCCGAGCGCGTGTAAGCCAGGAGACCAAGCGCAGCCGCAGTGCAGACGGCGGTGGATATCCACCAGATTTGTCGAGGCCCAAGTTCCGCAGCGGGCATGCCCGGCAATTCCGGCGGCAGGCCGAGACCGGGTGCGAGACTGACGGCGAGGAAGCCGGCAATGCCGAACATCAGGCCGCCGCGCCAACCCCTGAAGCCGCCAAGAGCCTCTGAAGCCGCGACCAGAACGAGCCCGAAACCAATTGCCGACAATGCATTGGCAGCGGCGGTATAAATGAAGCGTTCGAGGCCATCGGCTGGAGCCCAGGCCGCTTCGTCATGGTGGTGGTCGGCAGGACTAGCTGCTCCCGCTGCCGGAACATCGTGGCTATGGCCTGCCCCACCGCCGGCATTTTCAAATACCTCGGCCTGCAGGATCAGCGGCACGGTGGAAAGGCTCTGCATGATCGTGAGCAGCAATCCGGACAATAGCCCGGCGATCACCGCCGTGAAGACGATGTTACGAAACAATGACATGGAAAGTTTTCCCTCAGTGACAGGGGAAAGCGAAGGAATGGCGCGAATCGTGGGCGGCATTGTGAACGACTTCCATGTGGGAGAAGCCGACGAAACCGACGATGAACAAGCCAAGCAGGGCCGTCATGCTAAGCGGAATAATCTTCGAAGCAGAAACGCTCGTTGCCATCGAAGCGGAATTCGTAACCATCGTATCGTCCTTTCGCCCTCCACCCGAGGGCCGTTCCATTTCGTCTTCAGCCTCGGCAGGTCTCCTGGCTCGCGGATCGAACGCCTAACGCCCGCCTTCCCGGATTTTCCAGTGGCTTCATGGACGAAGACTTTCCGCTTACAGTTGCGGGGGCAGCCGCGGGTTTGACGACAATCCGTCACACCGCATTCCCTCAAACCCTTTCGGGCACCATAGGCTTGGCCACTATAGACGAATTCGCCAGCCTCGCAATCGCCTTTGCGACGCATTGACATGGTGTCGCGACCGGGCGTAGTTGAAAGGAACGGTCCTTTTCTGGCAACGGGAGGGGCTAAGAGAGAATGCGGTGCGAGCTTTATGCTCAATGCCGCGGCTGCCCCCGCAACTGTAGGCGGCGAGCCATTGCCACCGAGCCACTGGATAATCCGGGAAGGCAGGCAAATGGCGGCGACCCGCGAGCCAGGAGACCTGCCGTTGGATTTGTAAGCTTCGCCGGGCGGGGTGCTCCGGAGGAAGCCGTGTCATTCATGGCAGACGAGCTTTGCTTTTCTGCTCCGCACCCCGATTGTTTGAACCCGGCGGTAACGCGGCTGAATGATGAGTGACGAGCGAAAAGACGATCCCGACGACATCGGCGTGACAATCTTCGTCTGCACGAACTGCCGTGACGAAGCAGATCCGGATATCCGGCCGGGCCTGAAAATGATCGCTGCGCTGAAGGAAGCTAGCGCCGGCAAGCCGCTGGCAGTCAAGCCGGTGACCTGCCTTGCCAATTGCGAAAAAAGCCCGAGTGCCGCCTTCAACCATCGGTCCGGCTGGTCCTATGTCTTCGGTCATCTGACGTTGGAGAACGTCGACGATATCGTCGCCGGCGCAATGATGCTCGCAGAAGACGAGCGTGGCTTCCTTCCCCTTCGTGGCCGTCCCGCCTGCCTGCGCGGCAAGGGCATGACGGCCCGCATCCCACCCTTTCATCATCACGAGGACATGCCTTCATGAGCGTCAATTTCGACCGCATTCCGTGCACCGTCGTTACCGGATTCCTCGGCGCCGGCAAGACCACGTTGATCCGTAACCTGATCGAAAAGCTGGATGGCAAGCGGCTGGCGATCATCGTCAACGAATTCGGCGATGTCGGCATCGACGGAGAGGTGCTGAAGGGCTGCGGTATTGAGACCTGCCCGGAAGACAATATCATCGAGCTTGCCAACGGCTGCATCTGCTGCACGGTGGCAGACGACTTCGTGCCGGCGATCGACCAGATTCTTTCCCGCGAGCCGCGCGTCGATCATATCCTCATCGAAACCTCCGGCCTCGCTCTGCCGAAGCCCCTCGTCCAGGCCTTCCAGTGGCCGGACGTCAAAGCTCGGGTGACCGTGGATGGGGTGATTGCAGTGGTGGACGGCCTCGCACTCGCCGAAGGCCGGGTGGCCGACGATCACGAAGCGCTCGAGGCTCAGCGCCAGGCGGATGGCTCGATCGACCACGACGATCCGGTCGAGGAGGTCTTCGAAGACCAGGTGGCCTGCGCCGACATGATCGTGCTGACCAAGACGGACCTTTTGGACTCGGTCGGGCTTGCCGCAGCAAGGGACCGCGTCTCTGCGCATCTGCCGCGGGCCGTAAAGATCGTAACCGCGGCTAATGGCGCGATCGACCCGGCCGTGCTGATCGGCCTCGGCCTTGCCGTGGAGGACGACATTGAAAACCGCAAGACCCATCACGACGACGAGCTTGATCACGACCACGATGATTTCGACAGTTTCGTCGTCGATCTGCCGGCCATTTCCGATGCCGACGGACTTGCGGCGCGCATCTCCGCGACGGCGGAAGCGGAAAACGTTCTGCGCATAAAAGGCTTCGTGGAAGTCGCGGATAAGCCGATGCGCCTGCAGGTCCAGGCGGTAGGATCGCGCGTGAACCACTATTTCGATCGCGCTTGGGCACCCGGCGAAACGCGACAGAGCCGCCTCGTGGTGATCGGTGAAAAGGGAATCGACCGCGAAGCGATCGAAAGAATGCTGGCCGCATAGAGGCTGAAGAAAAGGATGCATATCCTCGCCACCACATCGTCGTCGCTCGACGACCTGATCGAACCGGTCGACCTTAACCAGTCGCCGGCCGATGTGGTGGTGCTGTCCTTTTCCGGGAGCGACCTGAACGGTATTGCTGCGGCTTGGCACCCAGATCAGCCGAGCTTGCGGCTGGCCAATCTTTCCGATCTTCGGCACCCGATGTCCGTCGATCTATGGATAGAGAGGACGGCGGCGCATGCCCGTCTCATTCTCGTGCGCATCCTCGGCGGCTATGACCGTTGGGCCTATGGGGTGGAAGAGCTTTCCCGGCTTGCGCGACGCGATAAGATCGCGCTGGCGTTGCTGCCGGGCGAATGCAGCATCCGCGACGACCGATTGGCCGCTGCCTCGACGGTTTCAGAAGAGACGCTTGCCGGCATCCTCGCCTGTTTTCGCGAGGGTGGGCGGGAGAACATGCGGCTTCTGGCGCGACGGTTGGCTGCGCTTGCAACCGGCGACACCGAGGCGCTGACGCAAGCGGCACCCGTGCCGAAGGCTGGATTTTACAAACCGGGGCAAGGCATCGTCGAGGCGACTGAATTGTTGACGAGCGCCGCGACGGGCTCGCCGCGCCTGCCGATCCTGTTCTACCGCTCCATGCTGCTCGCCAACGATGCGGCACCGATCGATGCACTGTTCGAAGCGCTGGCTGCACGCGGTTTCGCGCCGGTTCCGATCTTCGTCAGCGGTTTGAAGGATGCAGATGCGGTGGCTTTTGTGGAACAGGCAATAGCGGAACAAGAGCCGGCCGCGATCATCGCAACCACAGCCTTCGCCAGCAGCGCCGACGAGCAGGGCGAGACGCTGTTTGACCGTGCCGGCGTTCCAGTCTTCCAGGTCGTGATCGCCACGACCCGGCGGGAGGGCTGGGCGGAAGGCCGGCGCGGCCTGAACCCGGCGGACCTCGCGATGCATGTCGTCTTGCCTGAACTGGACGGCCGCATCCTCGCCGGGGCAATCTCCTTCAAGGCCGGCGACAATTCCGCAAATCTTGTGAACCAGCCGGAACCGGATCGGGTCGAACAGGTGGCCGATCGCATTTCCGCCTTTCTGCGCCTGAAAATGACGGCCCGGACGGAACGCAAGATCGTCATCCTGCTGCCGGACTACCCGAGCGCGCCGGGGCGAACGGGGTATGCCGTCGGCCTCGACGTGCCGCAAAGCGTGCTGTCGATGCTGCACCAGCTCTCCCTAGCCGGCTACTATGTCTCGAGCATTCCGGAGACGGCACGGGACCTGCTGAACCGGCTGGTCGGGAAATCCGGCGCCTATCGGCTTACCGCCTACCGCTCGCCAACCGCCTCCGAAGCCGCCTGGGGTTTGCCTGAAACGGATGAGGATGTGGAAGACGGGGCCTACCGCTTCCGCGCCGCGCATTTCGGCAACATCACCGTGGCACTCGCGCCGGACCGCGGGCGCAATAAAGATCGCCGCGCCGATTATCACGACCCCGAGCTTCCGCCTCGCCACGCGTTGATCGCCTTCGGCCAGTGGATGCGGGACGAGATCGGCGCTCACGCGGTCGTCCATGTCGGCGCGCATGGCACACTTGAATGGCTGCCCGGCAAAACGGTGGCATTGTCGAAAGATTGTTTTCCCGAACTTGTGACCGGCAGCCTGCCGATCATCTATCCTTTCATCGTTTCCAATCCTGGCGAGGCGGCAGTGGCCAAACGGCGGATTTCCGCGGTCACCGTCGGTCATCTGCCCCCGGTGCTGACCGGCGCCGGGCTTTCCGACGAGCAGAAGAAGCTCGAACTGCTCGTCGACGAATATGCGCAGGCGGACGGTTTGGACCGGCGGCGTCGCGACCGGCTGGCAAAGCTGATCGTCGAGACCGCCCGCGAGACGGGATTGGCTTCGGAGGCTGGCGTTTCCCGCGACGACGATCCCGACACTGCCCTTACCCGGATCGATGCTTTTCTTTGCGATCTCAAGGATTTTGCGATCAAGGATGGACAGCACGTGTTCGGGCAGGTCGCACCTGGCGATGACGATCTGTTGCGGATACGGAGCGCCGCGGCCGAACGCCAGGCCTTGCTCGATGCGCTGGACGGAACACACATCCGCCCCGGCCCATCCGGCGCCCCGGCGCGCGGCCGCCTTGATGTGATGCCGACCGGGCGCAACCTTTTCGCCAGCGATCCCCGCACGCTACCCACACCGACCGCCTTCGAGCTTGGCAAACGCGCCGCCGAAGAAATCCTGAGACGCTATCTTCAGGATCATGGCGATTGGCCGAAAAGCCTCGTCTTCGATCTCTGGGGCAGCGCATCGCTCAGAAGCGGCGGCGAGGAAGTGGCACAGGTGCTCGCCCTGATGGGCGCAAAGCCGGTGCAGGACACAGCGACCGGCCGCGTAACCGGCATCGAAGTTTTGCCGCCGGCGATACTCGGTCGCCCGCGCATCGACGTGACGCTCAGGATTTCCGGGCTCTTTCGTGACATGTTCCCGGCGCTGATCGCTTTGCTCGACGCCGCCATGCGGGCAATCGCCGCACGTGAAGAAGCGCCCGGCGACAATCCGCTCGCCGAAGAGGCCCGGAAACTTGGCCGGGTGCCGCCGCGCATATTCGGTTCGGCGCCCGGCACTTATGGTTCCGGCATCGAGGAAAAGCTTGCCGACGGCGCCTGGGCTGAACGCGAGGAGCTTGGACGCATCTATCTCGATGCCACCAGCCACGCTTTCGGCGGCGCCGAAGGTGATGCATTTCAGATGCCTGGAAAGTTTGCCGAACAATTGGGATCGGCGGACCTCCTCGTTCACACCGGCGACGATCCTGGCCGCGACCTGCTTGACGGTTCCGCCGATGTCGCCTTCATCGGCGGCTTCTCCGCGGCGGTCGCCGCGCTCGGCGGCAAGGCGGACATTATAGCCCTCGACACGACGGACCCGCAGAAGCCGAAAGCCCGTTCGATTTCCGAAGCCGTGACCCGCGTGGTCCGTGCCCGCGCCGTCAACCCGCGGTTCATCGCCGGCCAGATGCGGCACGGCCCCCGGGGCGCGGCCGAATTGGTGGAGACTGTGGACCGGCTGATTGGTTTTGCGGAAACGACCCATGCCATCCCGCAGTCGCTGATAGAAGCAACTTATGACGCCTATATCGGGGATAAAAAGGTTCGTGATTTCCTGATCAGCCAAAACCCGGAGGGCTTGCGCCACATGGGCGAGCGGTTTCGCTCTGCGCTTCGCCGGGGCCTTTGGCATCCGCGCCGCAACGCCGTGGACGCGGAGCTCGAAATGCTCGCAAGGGAGGTGGCATGACAGCTCCCTCGCTCCACCCCACGACTTTGCACATGCGGCGCGGTGCCTGCCCTGCGCTTTCCGCGCCGATGATGACCGGCGACGGTTTGCTGGCCCGTGTAGCGCTGACCGATGCGATATCGCCTCTGCAACTGGTCGATCTCTGCCGGCTTGCCCGCATTCATGGCAACGGCATTCTGGATATTTCCGCCCGCGGTAACTTGCAAATCCGGGGGCTGAGTGAGGCATCCGCACCTTTGCTCGACGCAGACGTGCGGGCCTTGAACCTGCCGCTGCGCGAGGGACTGGCGGTGGAGACTCCGCCTCTTGCCGGCCTGGACGACACCGAGATCGCCGATCCGCGCCCGATTGCGGATGCTATTCGGCTAGGTGCACGCGATATCGCAGGACTGGCGCCCAAAATGTCGGTCGTTGTGGATGGGCACGGCCAGCTGCGGCTTTCCCATCTTCTGGCCGATATCCGCCTGGTGGCGGTGAAGATGGGCGATGATATCAGCTGGAAGCTCCTCCTCGGTGGTTCGGAAGCATCCGCTGGCGTCTTGGCCACGCTCGACGAAGCCGAGGCTGTTTCAGCGGCGCTCGATCTGCTTGGAAAACTTGCTTCCATGGGGAACGGAGCCAGAGGGCGAGATTTGGCGGCGAACCTCCTGCGGGACAACGGCGAGCTCCCGACCACCTCTCCATTCGACCTGTTTGTGCTGGCCGACAGCCTCCATGCTGTGGGGATCGGACCTGCCTTTGCCCAATCGAAAGCCGAGGATGTCATTGCGCTTTGTGTAGAAGCCGAGCGGCTCGGGGTCCGATTCCTGAAGCCGGCTCTGGATCATTCCCTGCTGTTTTTCGGCCAGCGCCCGGCATGCGAAGCCCTCGCAGTATTCGCTGCCGAAAACGGCTTCATCACGTCGGCGGCCGATCCGCGCGCTCACATAGCCGCCTGCCCCGGCAGTCCCGCCTGCCGGTCGGCTAGTATCGCCACTCGCGATGTGGCTGAAGAAACGGCACGTGGCTGCTCCGACCTGCTGGATGGATCATTCAAGCTGCACATCTCGGGTTGCCCGAAAGGCTGCGCCCACCCGGAACCGGCGGCGCTTGCCCTTTGCGGCACCTTTGCAGGCCTTTCATTGATCGCCCAAGGCAAAGCAACCGATTTGCCCGTTGCCGACATCACAATTGCCGATACCAAAGCCACGCTTCGCCGCCTTGCCGATCTCGTCAGATCGGAAAAGCGTGCCGGGGAAAATTCCGCCGCTTGCCTAGCCCGGCTCGGGGCCGATCGGCTCGCCGCAGCTGCCATATCAGGACGACCATGAACAGTTACGATTACATCCGCGAAGGCGACGCCATCTATGAAAAGTCCTTTGCGATCATCCGCGAAGAGGCCGACCTTTCGTCGTTTTCCCCCGATCAGGCAGAGATTGCGGTGCGCATGATCCACGCCTGCGGGCTGGTGGAGGCGGCCGGTCATTTCCGCTTTTCAAAGGACTTCGTCACCCGGGCGCGTGGGGCGCTGCACGCGGGCAAGCCGATTTACTGTGATGCGGAAATGGTGGCGCACGGCATCACCCGAGCCCGTCTGCCCGCGCATAATGAGGTGATCTGCACGCTCCGCGACAGCCGGACGATCGAGCTGGCGAAAACGATCAGCAATACCCGGTCTGCCGCGGCCCTCGATTTATGGGACGAGATGGATGGCGCATTGGTGGCGATCGGCAATGCGCCGACCGCGCTTTTCCGCCTCCTCGAAATGCTGGATGCCGGTGCGCCGCGCCCGGCTGCGATCATCGGCATGCCTGTCGGTTTCGTGGGCGCCGCCGAATCCAAGGAAGCGTTGATGGAATCGACGCTCGGCATTCCTTTTGCTGTGGTGCGGGGCCGCATGGGCGGCTCGGCAATGACGGCGGCCTGCGTCAACGCTCTCGCGAGGGCAGGGCTTTGAACGCGGCGATCCTCAAGGGCAGACTGACCGGCGTCGGCACCGGGCCAGGCGATCCGGAACTCCTGACGCTGAAAGCGGTCCGCGCCATCAACGAGGCAGATGTAATTGCCTTCTTTTGCAAAAAGGGCAGCACAGGCAACGGTCGTGCCATCGTTGAGGCCCATATCCGCTCCGGTACATTGGAGCTGCCGCTGGTTTACCCGGTCACAGTGGAAACGAACAAGGACGAGGCGGACTACCGCGGCCCCATCGCAGATTTCTTCGATCGCTCGGCGGAAGAGATCGCCGCGCATCTCGACGCTGGCAAGAACGTCGCCGTGCTGAGCGAAGGGGATCCGCTATTTTACGGTTCCTACATGCACCTGCATGTGCGGCTCAGCGGCCGATATCAGGCGGAGGTGATCGCCGGCGTCACGGCCATGTCCGGCTGCTGGTCGATGACTGGCCTGCCGCTTGTCCAGGGCGATGACATTTTGAGTGTGCTGCCCGGCACATTGCCGGAAGACAAACTGGTTGAGAGACTGAAGGACACGGACGGCGCGGTGATCATGAAGGTCGGGCGCAACCTTCCGAAGATCCGCCGGGCGCTGGCATCGGTCGGCAAGCTGTCAGGCGCGCTTTACGTCGAGCGCGGCACCATGTCGAACGGCGCGGCTCAGAAACTTGAAGATCGCGACCAGAGCCCTGCCCCCTATTTTTCCATCGTCCTCGTACCCGGCTGGAAGACGCGACCGGGAGCGGACCGATGAGCGGAAGATTAACCGTCGTGGGCCTCGGCCCCGGAAATCCAGATCAGGTGACACCGGAGGCGCTTGCGGCCGTTGCGGATGCGGAGGATTTTTTCGGATATTTTCCCTATATCGATCGCCTCGACCTTCGGGCCGATCAACGACGGCACGCATCCGACAACCGGGAAGAACTTGCCCGTGCGCGCGCCGCCCTCGAAATGGCGGCGAAAGGCGGCAAGGTCTGCGTCGTTTCCGGCGGCGACCCGGGTGTTTTTGCCATGGCGGCCGCAGTCTGTGAGGCGATCGACGAAGGACCAGCCGAATGGCGCGACATCGATTTTTCGGTGGTGCCCGGCATAACCGCCATGCTGGCGGTCGCCGCCAAGGCCGGGGCACCGCTCGGTCACGATTTCTGCGCCATCTCGCTTTCCAATAACCTGAAGCCCTGGGATGTGATCGAAAAGCGCCTGATCGCAGCAGCGGAAGCGGGCTTCGTCATGGCCTTCTATAACCCCGTCAGCAAGGCACGGCCGCACCAACTCGGAGACGCATTTGCGCTTCTTCGCCGCCATTTGCCCGGCGAAGTGTCGGTTATTTTCGGACGCGCCGCCGGTCGCCCGGACGAAGCAATCCGGATCGTTCCCCTGTCGCAGGCCGAAAGCGGAATGGCCGACATGGCCACCTGCGTGATCGTCGGGACCGCAGAAACGAAGTTGATTGAACGGGACGGGCGGCGCCCGCTCGTCTACTCGCCCCGTTTTTTCAAAGGTGCCGGGGCATGATCGAGCCAGGCAAGCATATCCTCGATCGTCTCGACGGACGGCACGTCCGGCAGGACCGGGCGGCGGACCATGATCACCTCGATACCGAGTTTTCTGGCGGCTGCGATCTTGCCGTAGCTCGACGGTCCGCCGCTGTTCTTTGCGACAATCATCTCGATCCCGTGCTCTGCAAGCAGCAGCGCCTCGTCGGCCTCCGCAAAAGGACCGCGCGACGTGAGGTAAATCGCATGGGGCACATCGAGCGGCGGCTCCACCGGATCGACGCTGCGGATCAGATAGTGGTGCTGCGGCGCGGTTTCGAATGGCGACAATTCCTGTCGGCCGAGAGTGAGGAACACCTTGCGGGACGTCTCACCCAACGCCCCGACGGCGCCTGTGATGCTGTCGACCTCGATCCAGCGGTCACCGGCATCTCGCGTCCAGGCAGGCCGCCGCAGCGCGATGAGCGGTATATTCGCAAACCGGGCGGCCTCGGCCGCATTTCGCGAAATTTGCGCGGCGTAGGGATGGGTGGCGTCGATGAGGATGGTGACGCCGTTTTCCCGGATGAAGGCGGCCAGGCCCTCGGCCCCGCCGAAACCGCCCACTCGAACGGGAACGGGCTGCTCGGCCGGTGCGCGCGTGCGGCCGGCAAGCGACAACGTCGTGATGAAGCGCGTATCGCCGGCAAGCCTCTCGGCCAGTTTTCTGGCCTCCGCCGTGCCGCCGAGAATGAGGATGGAGTGTAACAAGATGCCTCCTGAATCAGCAGAAAGAGCTTTAAACCAAAGCCGCTGGCTGTCCATCGTCGGCATCGGCGAAGAAGGCTTGAAAGGTCTCGGCGAAGACGCCCGCGCCGCGGTTTCTTCCGCGTCCGTCGTTTTCGGCGGAAGGCGGCATCTGGAATTGGCAGCCGCCGCGATATCAGGCGAGGCACGCCCATGGCCTACCCCTTTTGATGCCGCCATGCTCGACGTTGTGACGCTTCGGGGCCAAAAAGTCTGTGTTCTTTCCTCTGGCGATCCCTTCCTCTTCGGCGTCGGCGCCACCCTGTCGCGTCATGTTCCGGCAGAGGAGTTTGTGACTTACCCGGCGCCTTCGGCGTTTTCTCTCGTAGCCTCTCGGCTTGGCTGGCCGCTGCAGGAGATCGAAACAGTATCCCTGCACGGACGCCCGCTCGATCTTATCCGGCCGCTTCTGCATCCCGGCCGGCGAATTATTGCGCTGACATCGGACGAGAAGGGACCGGCAGAGCTGGCCGCACTGCTGACGAAGGCCGGTTTCGGTCGCTCCCGGATGACGGTCCTTGAAGCGCTCGGTGGGGAGACGGAGCGTGTTCGATCGGCCCGCGCAAATGAATTTGCATGGCAGGATATCAACGTTCTCAATGTCGTAGCAGTGGAGGTAGCGGCCGAAGCTGACGCCCGTATCCTGCCGCGCGCCTTTGGCCTGGACGATGCTCTGTTTGAGCATGACGGGCAGATCACCAAGCGCGAGGTCCGGGCCCTGACGCTTTCGGCACTGGCGCCACGACGCGGCGAACTTTTATGGGACATCGGCGCCGGCTCAGGCTCGATCAGCATTGAATGGATGCTGGCCGATCCTTCGATGAGGGCAATCGCGATCGAGGCAAATGCGGAGCGAGCGGCACGGGCCGAAAGGAACGCATCCGCCTTCGGCGTACCCGGCTTGCACGTTGTTGAAAGGAAAGCGCCGGATGCCCTGAACGGCCTGCCTGCGCCCGATGCAGTCTTTATCGGCGGTGGCGGCAGTGAATCCGGCGTGCTCGACGCGGCTATCGGGTCCCTGAAGCCGGGAGGGCGGCTCGTCGCCAATGCAGTGACGCTTGAAATGGAAACCGTGCTTCTCGGCATCCACGCGCGCCTTGGCGGCAATCTTATTCGGATTGACGTTTCACGAGTGGCTCCGATCGGGGCGATGCACGGGTGGAAACCGGCGATGCCGGTGACGCAATGGACATGGATAAAGCAGGGGTAAGAGCGATGATCGTAGCGGGATTGGGTTGCCGTAAAGGTAGCACCGCGGAGGAAATCCTGTCGGCGCTTGACGCCGCCTGCGCAGCGGCGCGGATTTCACGGGAATCTGTGGCCGCATTGGCGACCGGCGAGATCAAGCGGGAGGAGCCCGGCATCCTCGAGCTTGCGGAGACATTGCGCTTGCCGTTGCATATCGTGGACGACGACGCACTGCTGCAGGCCGAACCACGCACCCGAACGGTATCCCGCCATAGCTTAGCAAAGACGCTTGCCTCCAGCCTCTCCGAAGCGGCCGCCCTGGCCGTCGCCGGGGATCGATCGGAGATCCTCGTCCCGCGGCTGATCGCCAATGGCGCTACCTGTGCGCTGGCGGCAACGAAGGAAAAGGCATGACGGTACATTTCATCGGCGCCGGACCAGGTGCCGCGGACCTCATTACCGTACGCGGCCGCGATATCCTGGCGCGATCACCCGTGTGTCTGTATGCCGGTTCCATAATGCCGAAGGAACTGCTGGACTATTGCCCGAAGGAGGCGCGGGTAGTCGATACGGGTTCGCTTTCGCTGGATGAGATAGAAGCGGAATATGTCGCCGCCCATAAGGCGGGCAAGGACGTGGCACGGCTGCATTCCGGCGATCTTTCAGTCTGGAGCGCAGTTGCCGAACAGATCCGCCGTCTGGAAAAACACGGCATAGACTACACGCTAACCCCGGGTGTGCCATCCTTCGCGGCAGCAGCAGCAGCGCTCAAGCGCGAGCTGACGATCCCGGAGGTCGCGCAGAGCCTTGTGCTGACCCGGGTCTCTGGCCGTGCCTCGAAAATGCCCGCAGGCGAGACATTGGCAGCGTTTGGCGCCACCGGTGCAACGCTGGCTATCCATCTCGCCGTCCATGCCCTAGACAGGGTCGTCACGGAGCTGACGCCTCTCTATGGGCCGGAGTGCCCGGTGGCGGTCGTTGTGCGCGCCTCCTGGCCCGAAGAACGCATCATTCGGGGGACGCTTGCCGACATCGAGGCCAAGCTCGCCGCCGAACCTGCAGAACGCACGGCCTTGATCTTTATCGGCAAGGCATTGGGAGCGACCGAATTCGCCGAAAGCCGACTTTACAATGCAGACTATGTTCGTCGCTTTCGGCCTGGCTGGCTCGAGTCGGGCAATGATCAGACGGGCAAGGGTTCCGAATGATCGGACGGTGTAAACTGGGTCTGGCCGACCAGCTGGCCCTCCCGATCGAAGACCAGGATTTCCAGCGCGATTTCGGGACTGTGGAGGACTTTGGCGGCGGTATTCCAGGCAAGTGCCGCGATGCGGTTTCCCAGAGGAAGACCGCTTTCCGTGGCAATCGAAAAAGCATGCGCAACGATATTGGCCGAAGCAAGACGGGCGACGACCTCGGCATCTGCTCCAGCATCGGCAGCGACTTTCGCCAAGGCTTCGAGATCGGCGAGGCCGCGTTTCGAATGCACGTCGAGCATGCCTTGGGCGAGCTTTGTCATCTTGGCGACGCCGCCGGCAATGGTGACCTTCGGCACCGGGTGGTCACGCAGATATTTGAGCATTCCGCCGACAAAATCGCCCATGTCGATCAGTGCAATCTCCGGCAGGCCGTGATGGGCCTGAACGGCCCTTTCGGACGTATTGCCGGTCGCGCCGGCCACATGATCGAGACCGGCCGCTCGCGCCACATCGATGCCGCGCCAGATGGAATGGATCCAGGACGAACAGGAAAAGGGAATGACGATCCCGGTTGTACCGAGGATCGAGATGCCGCCCATGATGCCGAGCCGGCCGTTCAGCGTCTTTTCGGCGATCTTCTCGCCATCCGCACAGGAAATCTCGACCTCGAAATCCACCTCGTCACCCGCCACCTCGGAAATCGCCTGCGTGATCATCTTGCGCGGCACGGGATTGATGGACGGCTCACCCGGCGGCAGCGGCAGGCCGGGACGCGTCACCGTTCCCACACCCCGGCCGGCCCTGAAGATGATGCCACTGCCGGGAGCGCCACGGCGCACGGTGCTCATGATCAGGGCACCGTGGGTGACGTCCGGATCGTCGCCCGCATCTTTGATGATGCCAGCTTTGGCGAACCCCTCTCCCCGCTCTTCCATTGCCAGCGTGAAGCTCGGGCGTTGACCGCCAGGCAGCGTCACTTCCACTATGTCCGGAAATCTGCCGGAAAGAAGGGCAAGGCAGGCAGCCTTGCTCGCCGCCGCCGCACAGGTTCCCGTGGTCCAGCCACGGCGCAGGTTCTTGCCATCCTCTTCCATGCCGTTTCTATATATCGACCGGTGTCATGCGTCACCGGCCAAAGGTCTGCCTATGAATGAAAGTATCGAGAAGATTGTCGCAGCTCCGGACTTCGAACCAGGCCATGTCTGGCTGGCTGGCGCAGGCCCGGGCCATCCCCGCTATTTGACGCTGGAAGTGGCGGACGCGCTCTCCAAGGCAGACTGCATCGTCTACGATGCGCTCGTTTCGCAAGATGTGCTTGCGCTTGGCAGGCAGGCGGAATTGCTTTTCGCCGGCAAACGCGGCGGCAAACCGTCCGCAACGCAGGAGAACATAACCTCCTCCCTGATCGAACTGGCGCAGGCAGGCAAGCGCGTTCTGAGGCTGAAGGGCGGAGACCCGTTTATTTTCGGCCGCGGCGGTGAGGAAGCCGAAGCGCTCGTCAAGGCAGGTATTCCCTTCCGAGTGCTTCCCGGCATGACATCCGCACTGGCGGCCCTCGCATCGGCGCGGATCCCCGCCACCATGCGGGGGATCAGCCGATCTATCACCCTTGCGACGGGCCACGCGGCAGGCACGGAAGATGATCTGGATTGGGTCGCGCTCGCCCGATTGGGCGAACCGATTGTCATCTATATGGGATTGAAGATGATCGGTGATATCACGCGTCTGCTGATGGAGGGTGGTCTTTCGCCCGATACGCCGGCGGCGGTGGTGATGTCGGCCACCACGACCGAAGAGAAAACGCTGGTCGCGACGCTCGGCACCGTGGAAGAAGAGGTTCTGCGACAGAATTTTTCGGCCCCCGCGCTGATTGTCATCGGCGGCATCGTGTCCATGCGGGAAATCCTGACGCCGGGGAACACGCGATGACGGCCCGTGCACTTATCATCGGTGCGCCGCGCTCCGGTTCCGGCAAAACAAGCGTCACGATCGGCCTGTTGCGGGCTTTTGCCCGGCGGGGCGTAAAGGTGCGCGGCATCAAGACGGGACCCGACTACATCGATCCCGGTTTTCATGAGGCCGCGACCCATCTGCCCGGCCTTAACCTCGACAGCTGGGCGATGGCGCCGGACCTCTTGCGGCATCTGGCGCGAAAACAAGCCGAGGACGCGGAACTCATTCTGATCGAAAGCGCTATGGGCCTGTTCGACGGCATCGTCGGCGAGCCGAACCGCTCGGGTGCGGCTTCCGATCTCGCCCGGCTCTTCGGGCTGCCGACCCTGCTGGTCCTCGATGTGTCTGGCCAATCGCAGACCGCTGCCGTCATCGCCTATGGATTCGCCCATTACGATCCCGAAGTCCGGATCGCAGCCTGCATCCTGAACCGCGCCGGCAGCGAGCGCCACAAGAAACTGAGCGGCGAGGCAATCGAGGCGATCGGGCTGCCGGTCGTTGGGACCATCCTGCGCGACCCGACGCTGATCCTGCCCGAGCGGCATCTTGGGCTGGTTCAGGCGAACGAACATCCGGAAATGGATGCGCATATCGAACGCCTGGCCGATGCCATGGAAGCGTCTCTCGATCTCGACGCCATCTTCGCTGCGGCCAAGCCTTTCGACATACCGCCTGGAGCGCCGGAAAAGGCTTTGCCTCCTCCGGGTCATCGCATCGCACTGGCGCAGGATGCGGCCTTCACCTTTCTTTACCCGCACCTCCTGCACGGCTGGCGCGAGGCCGGAGCGGAACTCGTTCCCTTCTCGCCACTTGCCGACCAGGCGCCTTCCTCGGACTGCGATATATGCTGGTTGCCGGGAGGTTATCCGGAACTGCATGCCGGAAAACTGGCCGCCGCCGGCCATTTCAAGGCCGGGCTCACACGGTTTGCCGAGACGAAGCCCGTTCACGGCGAGTGCGGCGGCTATATGGTGCTCGGCGAAACGCTGGAGGATGCCGACGGCGTGACCCATGCCATGACCGGACTTCTATCGCATCGCACCAGCTTTGCGAGACGCAAGATGAACCTCGGCTACCGGCAAGCAAAACTCTGTGCCGACAGTCCTATCGGTCGGGCCGGCGAAACGGCCCGCGGCCATGAGTTCCACTATGCGAGCGTCGTTTCGCCGGGAACCGATAAGCCGCTTGCGATGATCGCCGATGGGACAGGCAAGGAAATCGGGCCATCGGGCGGGCGCCGCGGCCTCGTCAGCGGCACATTCTTCCACGCCATAGCGCGCGGCTGAGCACTCCTAACGGAGTGCAAACAAACGCAGGTTGCGGCATTTCTGGAATTGCGGCGCAAACCGTCGCATCGGTGGCACTTTATGTCGCATGGAATGCAGCGCATCATAACGATCCGAACCTTAATCCATGGAAAGACTTTGCCAGCGGACCAAAAGGGATCCGACGCGGTCGAACGGCAGACATCGGCCGCTATCGCGCTTAATCATTAGGATGGAAAGACCGGCGGCAACCGGAGCATTTCCCAGAATCGATGACGGGCAGATCCGAGCGGAAGAGGAAACCGCAGGATGAGCCTGAAGAAGGCATTTTCAACTCAACGATAAGGAACAGGGGAATGAGCGACTTTACCAAATATCTCGCCGGTCGCGTGACGGCAGGGGGCATGAACCGCCGCGAATTCATGGGCCGCGCCATGGCGGCCGGGCTGACGCTCACGGCGGCAAGCCAGCTCTTTGCTACAAGTGCCGAAGCTCAGACACCGAAAAAGGGCGGACATCTCAAACTTGGCTTGGAAGGTGCTGCGGCGACCGATTCCAAGGATCCCGCCAAGGCGCTTTCCCAGTTTATGTTCGTCGTCGGCCGCTGCTGGGGCGACATGCTGGTGGAATCCGAACCCCTGACCGGCAAACCTGTTGCTGCACTGGCCGAAAGCTGGGAACCCTCCCCCGACGCCGTCACCTGGACCTTCAAGATCCGCTCCGGTGTGAAGTTCCACAACGGCAAGACCCTGACAGTCGACGACGTCATTGCCACCCTCAAGCGGCATACGGACGAGAAGGCGGAATCCGGTGCGCTGGGCGTGATGAAATCCATCAAGGATATCAAGGCCGACGGCGGCAATCTCGTCCTCACGCTGACAGAAGGCAATGCCGACCTCCCGCTGCTGCTGACCGACTATCACCTGATCATTCAGCCGAACGGCGGCACCGACGATCCGAACGCCATGATCGGCACCGGGCCTTACAAGGTAGCGAGTTTTGAGCCGGGGGTTCGGGCCACCTTCGAAAAGAACAAGGACGACTGGCGCTCCGATCGCGGCTTTGTCGATTCCGTCGAAATCATTGCGATGAACGACGCCACGGCCCGTATCGCCGCGCTCTCTTCTGGACAGGTTCATTACATCAACCGCGTCGACCCGAAGACCGTAGCGCTCTTGAAGCGCGCTCCTACGGTAGAGGTTCTTTCCACATCCGGCCGCGGCCATTACGTCTTCATCATGCATTGCGACAAGGCGCCGTTTGACAACAACGATCTGCGGCTTGCGCTGAAATACGCCATGGACCGCGAAGGCATGGTCAAGACCGTCCTCGGTGGCTACGGCAAGGTCGGCAACGATTTTCCGATCAACAGCACCTATGCCCTTTTCCCGGAGGGAATCGAACAACGCGCCTATGACCCCGACAAGGCGGCGTTTCACTACAAGAAGTCCGGGCACAGCGGCTCTGTTCTGCTGCGTACGTCGGAGGTTGCCTTCCCGGGAGCCGTCGACGCCGCGGTGCTCTATCAGCAGAGCGCCAAGAAGGCCGGCATCAATGTCGAGGTGAAGCGCGAACCCGGCGACGGTTACTGGACGAATGTCTGGAACGTCCAGCCCTTCTCCACCTCCTATTGGGGCGGACGTCCGACCCAGGACCAGATGTATTCCACGGCCTATCTTTCCACCGCCGACTGGAATGACACGAAATTCAAGCGTCCGGAATTCGACAAGCTCCTTCTCGAGGCCCGCTCCGAGTTGGACGAAACGAAGCGCAAGGACATGTACCGCACCATGGCAATGACGGTGCGCGACGAGGGTGGCCTCATCCTGCCGATGTTCAACGACTTCGTGAACGCCGCCAGCAAGAAGGTGAAGGGCTACGTTCACGACATCGGCAACGACATGTCGAACGGCTATGTCGCGACCCGCGTCTGGCTGGACGCCTAGTTCTTCAAGACGGAATGCCGATTGACGGATCGCGGGCGCCTCGCGATCCTCCTTCCGTTTCAGAACGAGGCCTTCTGCCGATGTCCAATCCTACCGAAACAGAGAGCCTGCCCAGACAGCGTTTTCAAGAACGGTTTCCCCTTCTTGCTCTTGTCATCGAGCGCATACTGCTCTCTCTCCTGCTTCTCGTCGCCGTTTCGATGCTGATCTTCGGCGGCGTCGAAGCTTTGCCTGGCGATTTCGCCACGACCTATCTTGGGCAGTCGGCTACGCCGCAGGCGGTTGCAAACATCCGCGCCGAACTCGGTCTCGATCGCCCCGTCGTCACCCGCTATTTCGAATGGCTGGCCGGAGCGGTTCAAGGTGATTTCGGCACCTCTTGGGCGAGCAGGAATTCCGTCTCCGAACAAGTCGGCAATCGCCTCGGCAATTCATTGTTCCTTGCCGGCTTTGCAGCGGTAATCTCCGTGCCGCTCGCCGTCGGGCTCGGCATGTTGTCCGTGCACTTCCGCAACCGTATGCCGGACAAGATCATCAATGTCATATCCCTTGCGGCGATCTCGCTACCGGAATTCTTTATCGGCTACCTGCTGATCCTCTATTTCGCTGTCAATTTCGGTATCGCGACCTTTCCCGCCACCGTCTACGAGGGCATGGGCTTCATCGAGCGGCTCAAGGCGATCGCCCTACCGACTGCAACGCTGGTGCTGGTCGTTCTCGCCCACATGATGCGGATGACCCGCGCCGCAATTCTGTCGGTCATGTCCTCCGCCTATATGGAGACTGCGGAACTCAAAGGTCTTTCCGCTTTCCGGGCCATCGTCAAACATGCCGCCCCCAATGCTCTCGCACCGATTATCAACGTCGTGGCGCTCAACCTCGCCTACCTCGTCGTCGGCGTCGTCGTGGTGGAAGTGGTCTTCGTCTATCCAGGGATGGGCCAGTACATGGTCGACGCGGTGACGGTGCGCGACATACCGGTCGTCCAGGCTTGCGGGTTGATTTTCGCCGCCGTCTACATCTTCCTGAACATGCTGGCCGATATTCTTGCAATCATCGCCAATCCCCGTCTGAGGCATCCGCGATGAGATTGAGAGAAATCCCTATCACCGCCTGGGTCGGTATCATCGGCATCGCGCTCGCCTGTTTCTGCGCCGCCTTTGCACCGTTGATCGCTCCCTATGGGGAGACCGAGGTGGTCGGTGGCGTCTGGCAGGAGGCGGACGCCCAATTCTTCTTCGGCCTCGACAATCTCGGACGCGACATCCTCTCGCGACTGATCTACGGCGCCCGCACCACCCTTTCGGTTGCTCTCGCCGCGACGGTCATTTCTTTCTCGCTCGGAATTCTGCTAAGCTTCATCGCCGCCGTCTCGGGCGGGTTGATCGATACGGTCTTTTCCCGCTTCAACGACCTGATGATGTCGATCCCGACATTGATCTTCGCGCTGGTCGTGCTCGCCGTCCTGCCGCAGCATCTGATCGTGTTGATCCTCGTGATGGCGGTGCTCGATTCGACCCGCGTCTATCGACTCGGCCGTGCCGTGGCGCTCGACGTAGCAGTGATGGAGTTCGTGGAAGCAGCAAGACTGCGTGGCGAGGGCACCACCTGGATCATTTTCCGGGAAATCCTGCCCAATACGCTTTCTCCGCTGCTCGCTGAATTCGGTCTGCGCTTCGCCTTCTCCATTCTCTTCCTCTCCACGCTCTCCTTCCTCGGGCTCGGCATCCAGCCTCCCGCGGCGGACTGGGGCGGCATGGTAAAGGACAATAAGGACGGCATCATCTTCGGCATTTCGGCGGCTCTGGTGCCCGGGACGGCAATCGCCGCGCTCGCCATCTGCGTCAATCTCGTGGTCGACTGGCTGCTCAAACGAACTTCCAGCCTCAAGGGAGGCCGCGGCGATGCCTGAACTTCTGTCCGTCCGCAATCTCAAGATCGAGGCGACCAGCTATCCGCCCGGCGAGCCGCCCAAGCGCATCACCATCGTCGACGGGGTGTCCTTCGACCTCCAGAAAGGCAAGGTACTCGGCCTGATCGGCGAATCCGGGGCCGGCAAATCGACCATCGGCCTTTCCGCCCTCGCCTATGGCCGCGGCGGCGCCGAGATCACCGGCGGCGAAGTTTCGCTGAACGGAACGAACATCCTGGCATTAGGCAAGGCCGGCATTCGCAAGGTACGCGGCGCTCAGGTCTGTTATGTGGCCCAATCGGCCGCGGCAGCCTTCAACCCGGCACATCGCCTTGGCGATCAGGTGATCGAGGCGTCGGTCAAGCACGGACTGATGAGCAAGGACGAGGCCCGCAAGCGAGCCCTCTATCTCTTCCGCGTCCTCGGCCTGCCGCACCCGGAGACTTTTGGAGACCGTTTTCCGCATCAGGTTTCAGGCGGGCAGCTTCAGCGCGCCATGACGGCGATGGCGCTCTGCCCGAACCCGGAATTGATCGTGTTCGACGAACCGACGACCGCGCTCGACGTGACAACCCAGATCGACGTCCTGGCGGCAATCAAACATGCGATCGAGGAGACAAATACCGCCGCGCTTTACATCACCCATGATCTCGCCGTCGTGGCCCAGATTTCCGACGACATCATGGTACTTCGATATGGGAAGACGGTCGAATACGGTTCGGTGCAGCAGATCATCGAAGCACCGACACAGGATTATACCCGTGCGCTGGTGAACGTTCGCCAGACGGCGCGGCAAGAGGCGCCCGACCAGAGCCAGGCGCTGCTGAGGGTTGATAACGTCAGCGCCCAATATTCGAACGGCTTCAAGGTGCTGCACGGGGTGTCGCTGCATCTCTGCAAAGGTCAGACGCTGGCGATCGTCGGCGAATCCGGCTCCGGAAAGTCGACGCTGGCGCGCGTCATCACCGGCCTCCTGCCGCCAAGCGACGGAAGGATCACTTTCGAAGACAAGCCGCTGACGCCTGCACTCAAAAGCCGGTCACGCGATGAACTTCGCCGCATCCAGCTTATCTATCAGATGGCCGACACGGCGATGAACCCGCGCCAGACAGTGCGCGATATCATCGGTCGGCCGCTGACCTTTTACTATGGTCTGCGCGGTGCGGCAAAGACGGCGCGCGTCAAGGAACTGCTCGAGCAAATCGAGATGAGCAACGGCTTCATCGACCGTTATCCGGCAGAACTTTCAGGCGGTCAGAAGCAGCGTGTGGCGATCGCTCGGGCGCTCGCCGCAAAGCCGGAACTCATTCTCTGTGACGAGCCGACTTCCGCGCTCGATCCGTTGGTTGCAGAGGGTATCCTGAAACTGCTGATGAAGCTGCAGACGGAATCTCAGCTTTCCTATATCTTCATCACCCACGACATTGCGATCGTGAGGGCCATCGCCGATTCAGTTGCCGTCATGCATCGCGGCCGACTGGTGCGCTTCGGGCCCAAATCTCGAGCGCTTTCGCCGCCATTCGACGACTATACCGACCTGCTGCTGAAATCCGTCCCGGAGATGGAGATCGGTTGGCTTGAGCGGGTTCTGAGCACAAGACGCATGGCGAGCGCCGGAAACTGACTGTCTTTTTTGAAAGTGCATGCGACATGACCGAGCGCTCTTTCACCGTCATCGAAAACCATTGGATCACGCTGGGGGACGGGACGCGGCTTGCTGCCCGCATCTGGATGCCCGACGGCGCCGAAGCAGACCCGGTGCCTGCGGTCTTTGAATTCCTGCCCTATCGCAAGCACGACGGAACGAGTGCCCGAGACGAATCCACCTATCCGGCCTTCGCTGCGGCGGGCATTGCCGGAGTGCGCGTCGACATCCGCGGCTCAGGCGAGTCGGACGGTGTCATCGACGGCGAATATACCGAGCTTGAGTTGGCGAATGCCTGCGAACTGATCGCCTGGATCGCCGAACAGCCCTGGTCGAACGGCAATGTCGGGATGATGGGCATTTCCTGGGGTGGCTTCAACAGCCTGCAGGTGGCAGCGCTCCGCCCGCCGGCCTTGAAGGCAGTAATCTCGATCGCATCCACGACAGATCGATACAATGACGACATCCACTACAAGAATGGCTGCCATCTATCGGCGCAGCTCTCCTGGGCCGCAACCATGCTTGCCTATCAATCGCGTCCGCCGGACCCTGAACTTGCCGGCGAGCGCTGGCGCGAGATGTGGATGAAGCGGCTGGAAAACGAACCCTTTTTCCTGGAGGAATGGCTGACACATCAGCGTCGAGACGACTTCTGGCGCCACGGCTCGATCTCTGAAGATTACTCGGCAATCGAAATCCCGGTACTGGTGATCGCGGGCTGGGCAGATGGTTATCGCAACACGCCGCTCCTGGCCGTTGAGGGTCTCGGCAAGAAGGCCAAGGCATTGATCGGGCCTTGGGTGCACAAATATCCACATTTTGCCTGGCCGAAACCGCGCGCCGATTTCCTTGGCGAAGCGATCGCCTTCTGGAACCATTGGCTCCGCGGCGAGGAAAATGGCGTCGAGACCATTCCCCAGGTGCGCGCCTATCTTCTCGACGGGCCGAAGCCCGCGCTGCGCCGCGATTCGGATCCAGGGATCTGGATTTCCAAGGAGGTCTGGTCGAAGCCGGATATGCGTTGCTTTTATGTCGATCAATTCGGTACGCTGTTGGAGGGCATGCCGACCCCAAGCGCGGCGCATGAAATATATCTCAAGTCGCCTCTCGATACGGGTACGGCCTCCGGTGAATGGTTCACCCTCAAGCCCGATGCGGAGCTTGCAGGGGACCAGCGCGTCGACGATGCCGGCTCTCTCGTCTTGGAGACGATGCCGCTTTCCGAACCGCAGGCCTATCTGGGCCAACCGGTTCTGACCGTTGCGCTTCGTGCCGATGCGGAGCTTGCCAACCTCTGCGCTCGCGTGGTCGACATACATCCGGACGGCTCGGCGACACGGGTCTCCTTCGGTGTCATCAACCTCGCCCATCGTGATGGCAATGCCGAACCGAAACCGCTGACGCCGGGCGAGCCGGTATCGATCCGTCTGGCGCTTGACGCTTGCGGTTACCGCTTTGGAAAAGGGCACCGCATCCGGCTGTCGCTCTCGACGGCCTACTGGCCTACGATCCTCCCGCCTCCGGTAAACTCCGGACTGACCATCGACATCGCCTCACTCGGCCTCGCGCTGCCTATGCTTGGTGAACACGAGTCGTTCGAAATGAAGCAGCCCGGCAATCCCGATCCCCTGCCGAAATATATCGCCCATACGCCACCCGTTACGAGGCGCAGCGTAACCCGCGACCTCTCCGCCAACCGCACCGACTACCTCGTTCATGAGGATACCGGGCTTACCGAACGTCCCGGCACCGGGCTTTCGACGCGCCAGCTTCGCGAGGAACTGTGGTCGATCTCACCGGATGACCCGCTTTCCATGAAAGGCACCGCTATCTGGACATGCGATATGCAGCGGCCAGGCTGGTCGGTGCGGACAATTTCGATTTCGCGGATTTCCTGCACCGACAGGGACTGGCTGATCGGCGCATCCGTGACCGCCTATGAGGCCGAAAAACAGGTGTTCGAAAAGATATTCGAGAAGTCGATCCCGCGCGATCTCATGTAGCCAATCGCTTAACCGCTTCGCATACCGCATGAAAACCTTCGCGAGCGCCCTGGCTCATATGCCGGGCCCGCAGCCAGGCATGCACCATCTGCGGCTCTTCGCGTAAGCTGACCTCCACACCCACCCGCTTCAGTCGTTGTGCGTAAAGATATCCGTCGTCGCGAAGCGGATCGAAATGCGCGACGGTGATGTAAGCGGGCGGCAGACCAGCCAGATCATGTGCCAGCAGCGGATGAGCCACCGGCTCGTCCGACGGAGCTTTCAGGATCGCCCGGTAGTAGGCGACGTCCGCAGTCGTCAGCCCGGGCGCCTGCGCCATCTCCAGGTAAGAGCCGGAAACCAGGTCTCCGCCGAGGCTGGGGTAGATCAGCACCTGGCCGACAACGCCGGGAAGCCCTTCGTCGCGCGCCCGCAAAGCCAGGCTCGCCGCAAGGTTGCCGCCGGCGCTGTCGCCGATCAGGACGATCCTGTTTCCCTGTCCAAGAAGCTGTTTCAACACGCCGAAGCAGTCGTCCGTCTGGGCCGGCCAGAGATGTTCCGGTGCCAACCGGTAGTCCACTGCAACAAGTTCGGCGCCGGCATGTTCGGCAATCTCGGCGCAGATTGCATGATGGCTATCGAGCGATCCCACCACAAAGCCGCCGCCGTGCAGATAGAGCAATACGGTCTCGGTGCCTATCTTGGCCGGGCGATAGTGGCGGACCGGCACGAACAGCATCTCGTCCCGAAAGGTGAGGCCCTGCGGCAGGGGCTGGTCGAAACGGGCGCAAAGTGCGTCGTACCAGTCGCGCTGCTGCTGGATCGGAGCATTGACCGCATCCGCTGGATAGAAATCGTCGCAAATCCTCAGGAATTCCAGAATACCCGACTCTTCCGGGCGGGGTCCCGGCTTGGAAGCAGTGTCCATCATCATCAACAAACCTTCCGGTGCAGGATGGTGGAAGGTTAATGCGGCCGTGGGCGCTGAACAAGATCGGAATGCGCCCGAAATCCGCCAACCCGGGCGCGAATCCATCTTGCATGACCGGCACCAGCTTCTAGTCTGACCTTCATCGTCGCCGTTGTCTCTAACTGCAAGGTGCTTCTCGTGACGGATTTTTCGAAAACCCGCTCGTTCTTCTATCTGCCGGAGGGGACGACCTACCTGGACGGCAACTCCCTCGGCCCGCTGCCGCTGTCGGCCAGGGAGCGCGTCGACAGGCTGATGAGGGAGGAATGGGGCCAGCTTCTCATCAAGGGCTGGAACCAGGCAGGATGGATGACGATGCCGCGCCGCATCGGCGACCGCGTCGGCAAGCTGATTGGTGCCCCGCCAGGCACGGTCGTCATGGGCGACACATTGTCAATCAAGGTCTATCAGGCGCTTGCCTCGGCCCTCGAACTGGTGCCGGAACGCAAGGTGATCCTCTCCGACAGCGGGAACTTTCCCTCCGATCTTTACATGGCCCACGGGCTTTTAGGTTCACTTGGCAAAGGACACACGCTGAAGATCGTCGAACCCGAAGAGGTGGAAACTGCGATCGACGAGACAGTCGCCGTATTGATGCTGACCGAGGTGGATTATCGCACCGGGCGGCTGCACGATATGAAGGCGCTGACGAGGAAGGCCCATTCTCTCGGCGTCGTGACCCTCTGGGATCTCGCCCATTCCGCCGGCGCTCTGCCGGTGGATCTGGCTGCAGCCGAAGCGGACTTCGCTGTCGGCTGTACCTACAAATATCTGAATGGTGGCCCGGGCGCTCCGGCTTTCATCTATGTGGCGCCGCGCTATGCGGATAAGGTAAGGCCAGCCCTTTCCGGCTGGCTCGGGCATGAACAGCCCTTCGCTTTCGATCTCAGCTACCGGCCGGGCGGCGGCATCGATCGGATGCGCGTCGGCACGCCGCCGATCCTCGGTCTTGCCGCTCTCGATGCGGCGCTCGATGCCTGGGAGGATGTCGATATGCAGGATGTGCGCAGGCAATCGATCCGATTGTGCGACCTGTTTGTGACGGAGGTCGAACGGCGCTGCCCCGCGCTGGAACTCGCCTCGCCGCGGGACGGACAGAAACGCGGCAGCCAGATATCCTTCCTCCATCCCGAGGGCTACGCCATCATGCAGGCCCTGATCTCCCGCGGAGTCATCGGCGATTTCCGGGCCCCCAATGCAATCCGCTTCGGCTTCACGCCCCTTTACATCGGGGAAACCGATGTTCTGAAGGCGGTCGATGTTTTGGAAGACATCATGACCAACAGTATTTGGGATACCGCGGAATACAAACAGCGGGCCTTGGTCACCTGACCCTGCAGTTTCTGCTGAAAGCCAATCAAACCAGGAGTTCGGCCATGGAGATTGTTTACAAAGAAACAATCTCCATGTAAACAAACAGACGGGCGGGAGGAGATCGCCCACTTTGTCCTGGGAGGATTTTATGAAACACCGGTTTTTTGCTGGGATAGCGGCGATTGCCGTCATGTCCCTTCCCGTATTCGTCACCCCCGCGCTGGCCGACATAACGATCGGCGTCACGATCCCCACCACTGGCCCCGGCGCAGCGCTCGGCATCCCGCTGAAAAATTCGGTGGAGCTCTGGCCCAAGGAGATCGCCGGCGAAAAGCTCAAGGTGATCTTGCTGGACGATGCCGGCGACCCTTCGATCGCTACGACCAACGCCCGCCGGTTTGCCAATGACGACAAGGTCGACGTGATCATGGGTTCGGCGCTGACGCCGGCTGCGATCGGTGCGGCCGGCGTTGCCGCCGAAGTGGGCGTGCCGCATTTCGCCATTTCTCCGGTGCCGCCACCGGTCGCCAAGGGGAAATGGACCTTTGTCCTACCGCAGTATTCGAGCGTGCTCGCCAAGCGCATGTTCACGCGCATGAAGCAGGATGGCGTCAAGCGCGTATCCTTCATCGGCTTTGCGGATTCCTACGGCCAGCAATGGGTCGAAGAACTCAAGAACACCGGCAAGGAATACGGTCTGGAAGTCGTGGCCGACGAACGTTATGCCCGTGCCGATACTTCGGTTTCCGGTCAGGTTCTGAAAGCGATTGCCGCCAAGCCCGACGCCGTCTTCATCGGCGCTTCCGGCACCGGCGCGGCACTGCCGCAGATCGGCGTGCGCGAGCGTGGATTCACCGGTCCGGTCTACGTTGTCTCGGGCGCCGTGACCTTCGAATTCCTGCGCATTGCCGGCAAGGCGGTAGAAAACACGATCTTCTCTTCCGGCCCCGTCATGGTGGCGGAAGACCAGCCCGACGATTCGCCGACCAAGGCGGAAGGCCTGGCCTACCTCAAGGCCTATGAAGGCAAGTTCGGCCCCAATAGCCGCACACAGTTCGGCTCGCATGTCTGGGATGCCATGGTCATCCTCAAGAAGGCCGTGCCAGTCGCGCTGCAGAAGGCCAAGCCGGGCACCTCGGAATTTCGTGCAGCACTGCGCGATGCCATAGAATCGAGCGGTCCCTATAATGCGACCCATGGCGTGTTCCAGTTTACGCCGGAAGATCATTATGGCCTCGACCAGCGCGGCGCCGTGCTGCTGACCGCCAAGGACGGAAAGTTCCAGCTGCTGCCGGAGAAGAAGTAGGCCATTTGACCGCTGAACGGCCCATGTGACGGCTTTTCCTTCGTTGATACCGCAGGGAAAGCCACATGTCCTCCTCGTCATCCGGCCTTGATCCGGTATCTGGCGTACGAGATCCTGCGAGGCGAAGGCTCTCGCAAGGCATCGTTCGCGGCGCAGATCCGCCGTAGCAGATACCGGATCAATTCGGCATGAGGGGCTGGAAACCGTCAGCAGCAACAAACTGTATTTGCCGAATATGTTATCCGCCCTCGGCGGATCCTTCTTAAAAACTCCATTCCATCGCACAAGCGTGAGGGATGCATTTGGACGCGACGATTGCGACATTCCTGATCCAGGACGGCCTGACCAACGGCGCGGTTTACGCGCTGCTGGGACTTGCCATCGTCCTGGTCTTTTCGGTCACCCGCGTGATCTTCATTCCCCAGGGCGAGTTCGTTGCCTATGGCGCACTGACGCTTGCCACACTGGATGCCGGCAATGTGCCGGGAACGCCGAAGCTGCTCCTTTGCTTCGGCGCAGCTGCCTTTCTGCTCGACCTCTGGTCATGGCGGCGCGATCTCAAGGTCGACGCGCTCGCCCGAAATTTTGCGCTCAATCTCGGCTTGCCTCTGTTGATCTATGGCGCGGTGCTTTATCTGGCGCCGCTGCAGTTACCCTCCGTCATCCGCGCGCTGATGACCGTGTTGATCATCGCGCCCATGGGTCTTTACGTCTACCGTATAGCTTACCGGCCGCTTGCGGATGCATCGGTACTGGTGCTGCTGATCACGTCGGTAGGCGTTCACCTCGCCATGCTAGGTCTCGGGCTGATCTTCTTCGGCCCTGAAGGCTTGCGCGCTACGCCGCTGCATGACGGCAGTTTTACCATGGGGCCTCTGCTGGTGACGGCGCAGAGCGTGCTGATCTATTTCACGACCATCCTGATCATGGTCGCCCTCTATTTCTTCTTTGAAAAGACATTGCTCGGGAAGGCGCTGCGGGCGACGGCAGTCAACAGGCTCGGCGCCCGGCTCGTCGGCGTGCGCACACAGTTGACGGGCGTCACCGCTTTTGTGCTGGCAGCAATGATCGCCGCCGTATCGGGCGTCTTGATGGGACCGATCACCACGATCTACTACGACACCGGCTTCCTGATTGGTCTCAAGGGCTTCGTGGCCGCCATTCTCGGAGGCATGGGCAGCTTTCCGGTCACGGCCATTGCCGCAATCGGCGTCGGCATGGTCGAGTCGTTCGCGTCCTTTTTTGCCAGCAACTACAAGGAAATCATCGTGTTCGGCCTGATCGTTCCGGTGCTGATCTGGCTCTCCATCGATGCCGTCCACCATGAGGAGGAGTAAGCCATGATCGCCAACAAGCACCTCATGCCTGGCATCGCGGCCATCACAGTCCTCGCGGTTCTTCCCCTGCTGCCGGTTCCGCCATTCTGGATAACGCTCGCCAACAATGTCGGGCTAGCTTCACTAGTCGCCATAGGCCTTGTGCTGCTGACCGGCGTCGGCGGACTGACCTCCTTCGGCCAGGCGGCGTTCTGTGGGTTCGGCGCCTATACCACCGCCGTGCTGACCACCGCCCATGGTTTCTCGCCATGGATGACCCTACCGGTGTCGCTATTGATAGGCGCCGCCGTTGCCGTTCCGCTGGGACTGATGACGGTGCGCCTTTCGGGACATTACCTGCCGCTCGGCACCATCGCCTGGGGTCTCGCCATCTATTATCTCTTTGGGCGCATCGAAATGCTCGGTCGTTACGATGGCATCACCGGCATACCGCCGCTAAATATAGCTGGCTATCCGCTTCTCAGCGGCCAGTCGATTTTCTACGTCATCTGGATCTTTGTGATCCTTACCGCCATCGGCGCGCAGAACCTCCTCAATTCGCGAATCGGTCGTGGAATTCGTGCCTTGCGTGGCGGTGGTCAGGCCGCCGAGGCGTTCGGCGTCAACATCGAGCGCGCAAAGCTCATTGTCTTCATTTTCGCCGCTATTGTCGCAGCCCTTTCCGGCTGGCTTTATGCCCACATGCAGCGTTCGGTGAACTCCACGCCTTTCGGCCTCAACATGGGAATCGAATACATGCTGATGGCCGTGGTCGGCGGCTCCGGCTACATCTGGGGAGCGATCTTCGGTTCGGCGTTCGTGCTGATCGTCAAGGAGATCCTGCAGCGCGTCATGCCGGAGCTCGTCGGCAGCGGCATCAATGTGGAAATGGTCGTTTTCGGCATCCTTCTTGTCGCCATCCTGCAGCTTGCCCGCAATGGCCTCTGGCCCATGATAGCGCGCCTGATGCCCGCAAAAAGCCAGCGGTCAATTCCCACCTCGGTACGAAAACTTGCAAAGCGCACGCTTGCGCCGCCGGGTTCGCCGCTCATCAAGGTGGACAGGGCCCGCAAGGCCTTTGGCGGGCTGGTGGCGGTCAGCGACGTAAGTTTCGAGGTAAAGGCCGGGCAGATTGTCGGATTGATCGGCCCCAATGGCGCGGGTAAAAGCACGACCTTCAACTTGATCACCGGCATCGCCTCCCTCACCAGCGGTTCCGTCTCCTACCAGGGCCAGCCTTTGACCGGAAACAGTCCGCGCGAGATCGCCAAACATGGCATCGCGCGAACCTTCCAGCACGCCAAGATCCTGCCGGATATGTCGGTTCTGGAAAACGTTGCCCTCGGAGCGCATCTGCGTGGCTCCGCCGGGGTGTTCAGGAGTTTCCTTCGGCTCGACCGGGAGGAGGAGGCGACTTTGCTCGCCGAAGCAGCCTACCAGCTCGATCGCGTCGGCCTTAGCCAATACCGCGACCGGCCAGCCGGCGATCTGGCCCTCGGCCAGATCCGTATTCTCGAAATCGCTCGTGCACTTGCGGCCGATCCGACGATACTGCTGCTCGACGAGCCCGCGGCTGGCCTGCGGCACGGAGAAAAGCAGGAGCTTGCCACGCTTCTGAACAAATTGCGCCAGGAGGGCGTCAGCGTGCTCCTGGTCGAACACGATATGGGCTTCGTCATGGGCCTTGTCGATCATCTCGTCGTCCTTGATTTCGGCACACTGATTGCCGAGGGCCGGCCGGCGGACGTCCGCAGGCACCCAGCCGTGGTTGCCGCCTATCTCGGAGGCGTGGCATGAGCCGGAACCTGCTCGAATTGACCGATATCCATGTCTCGTATGGACATGCCGAGGTTCTGCATGGCATTTCGCTTGCCATGCGGCCCGGCAGCATCGTCACCGTGATCGGCGCGAATGGTGCCGGCAAGACGACGCTGCTGAATGCGGTCATGGGCGTTATCCCCTCAACCGGTGCGATCCTCTATGATGGAGTCCCGGTGCCGCGCTCTGTCGAGGCCCGCGTCGCTGCAGGCCTATGCCTTGTGCCGGAAAAGCGGGAGCTTTTTTCATCCATGACCGTCGAGGACAATATTGAACTCGGCGGCTTCCTGCGCAGCGCCTCTGAACGGGGAGAAACCCGTGAAGAGCTTTATGCACGCTTCCCTCGACTTGCCGAGCGACGCAAACAGCTGGCTGGTACGCTATCGGGTGGCGAGCGTCAGATGCTGGCGCTGGCGCGCGCGCTGATGAGCCGCCCGCGCCTGTTGCTGCTCGATGAGCCTAGCCTGGGTCTCGCGCCCAGAATCGTCGCCGACATCCTGAACATTGTTTCGGAACTACGAAAAACCGGAGTGGCCATCCTGCTGGTAGAGCAGAACGCGCGCGCAGCCCTGGAAATTGCCGATGAAGGCTATCTGGTGGAGCTCGGTGAAGTACGGCGTTCCGGTCCCGCAGCCGAATTGGCAGTCGATCCCGCGTTGATGGAAAGTTATCTTGGCGCGCATTCCTGAAACCTTGCCCGATCAATCGAAACTTTCGACGAATTTCTGGCGAAATTCGTCCATTCGATAAACCGGTGTATCCTTCGTGGGAAGCATGCCCGGTTGCCACTTCCAAGGGTCGATGCGTTTTAAGATCTCCGGGTTGCCGGTCACGAGATGAACAGGCACGTCGCGGGACGCACCCTCTCCGGTGATGATCGAGGCGGGCTGATGATCTCCGAGCAGGATAAAAAGCGTGTTCTCTCCATATCGAGCCATATAGGAGCCGAGGGTCTCAAGCGCATAGTCGATCGAGGCTGCATATTGCGAACGCACCCGCTCGGGATCTGCCCACACGACCGAGGCCGGATCGCCACTCTCCGCCTGGTCGTTGAAGATGGTCCCGTCACCTACTTTGTCCCAGTCGACCAGTGAAGGAATTGGCGTCCAGGGCGCATGACTGGAGATCAGCGCAATCTCCGCCATGAGAGGTCGATGTCCGGGTGATCGCTCCAGCTTCTCGAAGACCGCCAGCGTATATTGATCCGGCATCGTCACCCAATTGAAGGGTTTTCCCTTGTAGCCGAGGCCCGCGGCAGCATGAACGCGGTCATAGCCGAAATAGGCCGATTCCGGCCAGTCGAGCGTAATCGCCGGCATGACTGCGGCAGTTCGCCAACCCGATGCGCGAAAAAGACTGTTGAGGCTTCGCCGTTCGCTCGTGATCATCCGGTCATAACGAGACTGGTTATCAACCCACAGCCCCGAAAGAAGGGTGCCATGCGCGAGCCAGCTTAAACCTCCGACCGTAGGCGAGGTGAGCCAGCCGCTGCGCGCCTGTAATCCCGACGCTTGGACCTCGTGCTCGACCGCAGCGAGGCGATCATGGATCCGGAGGGCATATGACGGATCTTCGATGACGCTACGGCCGTAGGATTCGATAAAGACCAGCACGACGTCCATGCCGGACAACGCCGCAAAATGCGGGCCGGAGGAAACCGCATCACGACCCAGTTCGGCCTCGAAACGATCAAGGTCGGCATTGGACTCCCTTATCATGTCGATCCGGTTGACGATGTAGGGGAAGGTCGGCGCGTCGACGCCGAGATTGCGGCGGTTATCATCCTGTACAGCAAACAGCGTCAGGCCGACGAGCAAAAGGACGCCGCTTCCGATTGCTAATCGCCGCCGCGTTTGGCTTGAAAGATTACGGAAGCCGCCGAGCGACCAGTAGAGCAGGGCAACAACCAGAAGCCAAGCAAGCAGACCGGCGCAGATGATTCCGACGGCCTCCCTGGCCCCCACCGCACCGCTCAGGAGATTCCATCCGTCGGTTAGGATCTTGACGTCCAGATACGGGTTGAACGGCCGCTGGAAGGCAATGCCGGTGCCAAGGTCCGCCAATTTGAGAAGCAGCATTGCGCCAGCGAGCAAAGTGGCTGACCAGCGCAGGAGGGCCAAAAACCGGCCACTCATCGTTGACGCCAGGAATGCAAGCCCCGCGACTTCGAGTGGAAATCTTACGTCAGAAAGGTCCACGAGGGACTGCGGATTGGATGGAAGCGCCAGGATCAGAGCGACCAACAACAACGAAATCGTGATCCGAAGAGTGGAAAACCGGTTTACAGCGGGACGCGTATGATACTGTGGAAGAACGTTGCGACCTCGCGCGCGAAAAGGCCGGTATTCATTCATGCGTCCCTCTCTCCGTCATTGTTGCACGCTATGCGTCTATTGAAGTTTATCGGCATTATAGCGGCTATGGCACTTCTCGTTGCCGTGATCTGGCGTTCCGATCCACGACGAATAGCAGCAGATCTGTCATCGGCCAGCCTTGTTCATGTTATAGCAGGGCTCATTCTGGTCCAGGTTCAGATCGTGCTTTCCGCTTTGCGTTGGCGCTTTACGGCGGCGAGGCTTGGGCAAGGCCTGGATCGAGGCCGGGCAATCGGCGAATATTACCTGGGAACGCTGCTCAACCAGCTTCTTCCGGGCGGCGTGGCAGGCGATACCTTGCGAGCCTTCCGTAACCGCGCCGGAATAAAAGAGGGTTGGAAGGTTCCGGCCCAGGCGGTAATCCTGGAGCGGGTAGCCGGTCAGGGCATATTCTTTCTCATTGCGGCATTCGGAATTTTGATCTGGCCCCTTCTCGACGGCGGAATGATCCCGGAAAATCTGCGCACTCCATTTCAAGGTTTCGCATTGTTCGTCGCCGCTGGGGCGGTGGCTGTCCTCATTGTTTTTCGCTATCCGCCACGAAGGATCGCGCCATACACGAAAGAGCTCCATACAGCCTTTGCCCAGGTCTTCCTGCAGGAGCGAGCGTGGTTGTTGCAGACGGCGTTGAGCATTGCGATCGTCGGAAGCTACATTGCCATGTTTATGGTCGCGTCAGCAGCTGTCGGCGCACCGCTGCCGGCGCTTGCAGCCGTGACCGCCATTCCACTGGGCCTGTTGACGATGTTGATACCGGCCACGATCGCCGGATGGGGAGCCCGTGAAACGGCCGCAGCGTCGCTTTGGCCCCTCTTCGGTTACACGGCCTCGGACGGAGTTGCCGCCAGCATCCTCTACGGCCTCCTGGCACTGGCGGGAGCCACGCCCGGTCTCATTGTCTTGATTTCAGCGGCGCTCGGCAAAAAGCGGGCCTGAATCATCCCCCTTCAAGCCGTGCATAGATATCGCCGGACGAATTATCTTTGGTCAGCCGGGATAGCTCGATCAACATGTCGTCGGCAGACATCCATTCGCAACGCACGAAATGATGTCGCTCTCCTTCGACGCGATTGAAAAGATATGGCCCAAGTCTCCGCAGATGGCCGATCGCCTCTTCGGCGATCTCCATGGTGGCGGGAATATATTCGAAGGCGACAAGCGGCACCGGATGATGCAAGCCGGCTATGATATCGGCTTCTGCACCCTCCACGTCGATTTTGCAGAAACGCGGAAGGCCAAACTCTGCGATCAATGCGTCCAGTGTAGTCATTTCGACGCGCTCGACCCGATCCCAGGTGACGTTGCGAAAGCCTGCGGTCTTGCCAACCTTCGAAATCCAGGCGGACGAAATGCTGGTTACGGTGGGATGCATCCGTGAAATATGCAGATCGACGCTTCCCGCCTCCTTCCCTACGGCCTTACGCAGCAGGATAAGGTCTTCGCCGGCAAAAGTCCTTTGGACGAAATCGGCAAATATCGGCTGCGGCTCGAGCGCGACCACTTTGGCGCGGAGCGAAAGCAACGTTCGGCTACGGCTGCCGGCATGCGCACCGATATCGAACACCAAGTCGCCCGGCCTGATGAAGTCTGCATAAAAGCGTCGGAGCGCCGAACGGCGCCAGGGCTGGCCGTAGTAGATGAGCAACGAGCGGACAAACCCGAGGGAAGCCGCGAAATCAGCCCGCATGGCCGCGCCCGTTCCTGTTCAGCAGAAACGCCACATCGACACCGAAGGAGTAGGTGAGCGCGCCAAGTGCCCCTGCAGCAAGCAGGCCGGACACTGGCGGCGCCACCACCGGAAAGAGGAGCAGGCAGAGCGTTATTCCTTGCACGACGCAGATTGCTTGACGTCGGGTGGAAGGCGGCAAATCCCCACGAAGCCCAGGAAGGAGCACCTGGGCGCCAACATAGCCGTAACGCATCAGGCCGATCAGCAGCACCCAGGCCCCGGCCTTGTCCAACAGGAAGGCGGCCAGAGACAGGAAGAAGATGAGCAGAGCATCGATCTCCATGTCGAAACGCGCACCGAAAGGCGAAACCGTGCGGCCTCTGCGTGCGAAATAGCCGTCTATCCCGTCCAGGCCAAGGACGATCGAAACCACCACTCCGGTAAGGTACAACGTCTCCGGATGATGGCCGAACCCGCTTGAGGCCAGCAACAACCCACCCAGAACGGCCGTGACCGCGCCGCGGATCGTCGTAATGACATTGGCGAAGCCGAACCGACTGTGCCCATGCGCCTCGAGGTTACCAAGTGAAACCGCCGAGATTGCCGCATAAATGGCAAAGGCGGTGCTGATCGCCGGAGTATCAAGCCCCAGACGGTCGCCGAAAAAATACATGCTTGCCAAAAGAACCACCCCGACGGCCAAAGTGGCCGCAGCGGCATCGATAAACAGCGAGCGGCGGGCATTGCGGGCCAACATTTCGTCCGGACGATGGGCACCGGTCCACTCAGCCATCGCAACGACTCTTCAAGAAGGTTTCCCAACCCAAAAAGTCGAGGACAAGCGTGACGCCGCCCACCTTCTCCGAAAGACTATGTGAAAAATTCATGACAAGCTCCTCATGAGCAAGATGGGGAGATTTACGACGAACCGCCAAGGCTGGATTTTGAAAGCCCTGTCAAATAAACGTGATACGGCGCTTACCCTCTCGCGGAAACGCTCCCTTGCCGCCATCGATTAAGTCCCTAGGTGTGAACTGGTAGGAGTGAAAGGGGCTGGTGTTTGACAAGGCGTGAGACAGCTCAGGAAGCAGCCGTGACGAATGAGAGCCGTGCGCTGTGGTTCGAAGGGCCAGGGCGCTGCATGCTGCGTTCCGAAGCCCTTCCTGCGGAAGCGGGAGGCGAAGCCACGGTTCGTACGCTTTTCAGCGGCATCAGCCGCGGTACCGAATCCCTCGTCTTCGAAGGACGCGTGCCGGAAAGCGAGTATGAGCGCATGCGGGCGCCTCATCAGGCTGGCCGGTTCCCTTTTCCCGTCAAATACGGATACGCCGCCGTGGGTGTCGTGGAGGCGGGACCTGACTCTTTGGTGGGAAGGCCTGTCTTCTGTCTTCATCCACATCAGGATCGGTTTCGCGTACCATCCGGTTCCGTCCACACCCTGCCGGAGGATCTTCCGCCCGAACGGGCTGTCCTTGCCGCCAATATGGAAACCGCTCTCAATATCATTTGGGACGCGAGGATCCAGCCGGGTGATCGGGTTGCCGTCTTCGGCGCCGGCGTTGTCGGGCTGATGGTTGCCTATCTGGCATCGCGGATCATCGGCACCGAAACGATGGTTTGCGACATAATCGAGGACCGTTTGGAAGCCGCGAGAATTTTGGGCGTCCGCTTCACCCTGCCGGATTCCGTCCCTGAAGATTGCGATGTATTGATCAACGCGTCCGCCTCCGACGTAGCGCTTGCCGCCGCCCTCGATCATGCCGGCTGTGAAGCCCGTATCGTCGAGGCTAGCTGGTATGGCGGGCAATCCGCGCAAATCCCCCTGGGCGGCGCTTTCCACGCCCGGCGGCTTTCTATCGTCAGCTCCCAGGTCGGTACGTTGCCGCCGGACCACCGCCCTCGCTGGAATGCTGGACGGCGAATGGCGAAGACCCTTCAGCTCCTTGCCGACGGCAAACTCGATTGCCTGATTTCGGGAGAAACCGCCTTCCAGACATTGGCTGACGATTATGCACGCATAATCGGCTCTCCCGCCACACTCTGCCACCGCATTCGCTTTTGAGGAAATCTCATGTTCGCCGTCGAAGTCCGTGATCACGTCATGATCGCGCATAGCCTTCCCCGCCCGGTTTTCGGGCCTGCACAAGGCCTGCACGGGGCCACCTTCGTGGTCGATGCCGCCTTTTTTACCGAAGACCTCGACGAAAATGGACTGGCCGTCGATATCGGACTGGCCATTGATGTTCTGAAAGAGGTCCTCGCGCCGCTGAACTATCAGAATCTGGACACGCTCGAGATATTCTCAGGCCGGATAACGACGACGGAATTTCTCGCGAAGCACATTTTCGACCGTATCGCCGCGGCGATCGGCAAAGGTCGATTGGGGAGAGATGGTGGGCGCATTCGCAAGCTGCGGGTTATGCTACACGAATCCCACATGGCTCGAGGCTGGTATGAGGCGGAATTGTGAACCGAGATATCGTCTTTGCTTACCCTGGGGATATTGAAACCCGCACTGGCGGATACGGCTACGACCGGCGCGTCATCGCATCGCTTGCCGAACGCGGTTGGAATATTCAGCTGGTTTCGCTTGGCGAGGGTTTCCCAAATCCTGGCAGCGCCCAACTCTCCGATGCAGGACAGCTTCTTTCGGACACGTGTCGGGACGGAAGCCTTGTCCTTGTCGATGGGCTTGCCTTCGGGGTCATGGACCAATGGGCGGCACGAGAGGCTGGCAGGCTTAAGATACTGGCCCTTGTACATCACCCCTTGGCTCTGGAAACGGGGCTCAGCGAGGTGAGGCAACAGGAGTTGAAAGCACGGGAGGCGGCCGCGCTTGCGCATACGCATGGGGTGATCGTCACCTCCCACGCCACCGCTGCGGAACTCGCGGCGAACTACCAGGTACCATTCGAAAAGATCGCGGTGGCCACCCCGGGGGTCGATCCAGCGCCCCTCGCAGTCGGTGGGGGCGACCCGCCGCTGATCCTTAGCATCGGCACCCTGACCCGCCGCAAGGGCCACGACGTGCTGATCTGCGCGCTCGAAAAGATCCAGGGCCTGCCTTGGATCTGCCGCATCGTCGGAAGCAAGACCCTCGATCCAGGCGTCACGGTGGCACTGGAACGACAGGTCGCCCAGTCGGGCCTGGGCGATCGGATCGACTTTGCCGGCCAGTTGGACGACGTACGCGGCGAGCTCGCCAAAGCCGACATTTTTGCGCTCGCCAGCCGGTATGAGGGCTATGGCATGGTCTTTGCCGAAGCGCTCGCACAAGGCCTGCCCATTGTCGGCTGCGCAGCCGGTGCGGTTCCGGATGTCGTGCCGGAAAGCGCCGGCTTCCTTGTACCTCCGGATGATCCGGAGACTTTTGCTGCCGCATTGCGCCGACTGTTGCAGGAACCCGAGACGCGCATTGCCATGGCGGACGCCGCTGCGATTGCGGGCGCAAGTTTGCCGTCCTGGAAAGACACGGCCACAGTCATATCCGACTATCTGGAGGCGGTGCAGTGACCGGCTTCGGCAAGACATGGCTTGCCTTGCGGGAGCCGGTAGACGTCCGCTCCCGCGATCAGGCCTTGCTGGCCGGAGCGATCGAAGCCGTCAGGAACACAAACAGGGACGGCATTCTCGACATCGGATGCGGCACCGGTTCGACTTTTCGCACCCTTTCACCCAAGATAGGCGGAAACTGCCGCTGGAGGCTGTTCGATCACGATCCGCAACTGCTGGATGAGGCCCGACGCCGCCACCTGGGCGAAGCGGAGTTCCTCTGCGGAGATCTGAACGATCTGGAAGCACTGCCGCTTGCCGATGTTGGTCTGGTGACGGCGTCGGCGCTTTTTGATCTCTGTTCCGAACGATACATCCTGGCATTTGTCGAAAAGATTTCTGAAGTCGGCGCCTGCCTCTATGCCGCATTAAATTATGACGGCGAGATGCACTGGTCGACAACACATGCCCTCGATGAGGCGATCATGGAGAGTTTCAATGCCCATCAGTTGAGTAACAAGGGATTCGGCCTATCGCTCGGACCGACGGCGTGGCAAACACTGTCGGAATGCCTGCGAAAAAGAGGCTATTCGGTCAAGACTGCCGCATCGCCTTGGATCATGACAGCGGCCGACGCGGAGCTGCAACGGCTCTTTCTCGATGGAATAATCCGCGCAGTTCACGAATATGGCCTGCTCGATGCAGCTGAGGTCGATGACTGGGCAGAATTCCGGACCGCGATGATCGATCGGCGGGAATGTTCATGCCGTGTCGGCCATCAGGATATCCTCGCAATCCGGTAATGCCGCCGCCCGCTGGGCTTCGACACGTAGATTGCAGTCGAAAACGATATCGGTGCCGATGTTGTACACTTGAACTTCAGGACGGCGCGCCTGAGAAAGCCGATCGATTGGCGTGAGCCGGATACCTGCCGGCCCCGAGCCGATAATGATAGGTGAGACGGAAACATGCAGCCGATCGACCAATTGCGCGTCGATGAAGCGCGAGATCGTGTTTGCCCCTCCTTCGACCAGCACGGAGGTAAGGTCTCGCTCGGTGAGGGCCGCAAGAATATCGCGGGGCGACAGGCTGCCATCCGCTTGTCGTGGCAATGAGATCAGCTCATGCCCGCCATTGCGGCGTGCCACGTCGTCCGCCTGTATGACGATAACTGGCATCCCGCCGTCGTTCAGCATCTTGGCGCGGCGGGGCATGCGTCCGTTGCAATCCACCACGACACGCACAGGACTCTTTCCGGGTGCGACGCGAACGGAAAGGCTCGGATCATCCGCCACCACCGTTCCGACGCCGACGACGACGGCATCAACCAGGGCGCGACAACGGTGCAGATGGGCGATCCCGTCGGATCCTGAAACATCCTGGGCGTCCCCCATCGGAGTTGCGATTCGGCCATCGAGCGATTGGCCGACTTGTGCCAAGACGAATTGCCCACTCCGCCGGGCGATCGGGGCGTAAAGGGGCAGACAGGAGACGTCGGCATCCGGGGAAAGCACGCGAGGCCCGATCAGGCCCTCGCGAAGCGAGAGCAGATGCTGCCACATCTCGTCGGTTACTCTGACTGATTGCATCCATCGCCTCGTTAGCCGGCCGGAAACTGGAAATGCCGCGACGAAAAAGAAGTTCCGTTGCCTATGCTATATAGGTTTAGCGCATCCCAAGAAACTCACCTTGTGGATACTCCCAAGACCCGTCAACCCGGAGGATGCGGGTCCGGGGCGGCCGGATCTGAGTCCGATTACCCCTTCGCCATAAGGCTTAGCCTCATCTCATTGCCTTACTCGCCTCACGGGGCTTACCCAGTTATCAGATGATCAATGCGCGAAAGCGACACTGATCCTCTGAACCTGGGGCATCATCTGATGATTGCGATAGGACGCTTCGCCAAGATTTCCAACCCCTTGATATCGATCGCGATTCTGGCGCTCGCTTTTGCGATGCTTTACGCGGTTGGGATACAGGGCGTGATGAAGGCCGGGCCAATCGGCGACGACTTCATGGTTTTCTATCGTGCGGGAGGCCTGTTCCTTCAAGGCGGCGATCCGTGGCTCGCGCTCATGAATAGCCCGCAGCCTTATTCCTACCCGCCACACTCACTCTCGATTATTGTCGCGTTTGGCCTTCTTCCGCAATCTATCGCCCTTGCCCTTCATATTGCGATCTGCTTGGGCGCCATTGCGGCCATGTGCTACTGCGCCAACCAATGGTTTCTGAACATAAAGAGCTTCAGAAGCATGACCATTGCACAAGCCTTGGCGCTGGCTCTGATCATCGGCAACCCCTACACTGCAACCAGCTTGTACCAGGGACAGATGACATTGCCGGTCATGGCTGCACTGTTGTTATCCTGGCATTTCCGGCAAAAGGACCGATGGGTGACGGCGGGCGTTTTTCTTGCTTTTGCCACCCTGAAACCACAGCTTTCCGTTCTCTACGTCATCTGGCTGCTCATGTCGGCGAATATCGGAATGGTTCTGGTAGGCGGCTCGCTCGCCGGCCTCATGACCCTCCCCGGCGCACTGCTCCTTGGCCCGTTGAAACCATTCGAAAGCTGGCTGACCTCACTTGGCGGCTATTCGCACGTTTCCATCAATGCACCGGGCTCGCCCTTCGTCGTCGGCATGGAAAGCCTTCTCGTCGCGCACGGGCTCGAGCCGGACCGCCTGTGGCTGATCCTGCTGTGCCTCGCGGGGACGGCGCTTCTATTCAGGTACCGGCGCCATCTCGACCAGACGGTCATCTTGCACGCACTGCTCGTGCTTTCATTCACGTTTCTCTATGCGCACGACTACGACTATGTCGCGGTCATCCTGCTCTGGAGCTACGGGATGATGATGGTCCTCCATAGCGCCAGCTTTGCAAAATTGAGCCTTTACGCCATTTTGGCGCTCGGCTTCTTCATACCGCAGAGATTGCTTCGCGATATCGACATTCCGCTCATCGTCCATTCACGCACATTGATCCTCGCAGCGCTTTGCCTGGCGGTAATCGTCTGGAGCAACGAGATCAGTCGCACTGCAGCTCCCAACAAGCGTTATTCCTCCGTCGCAGCCTGATCTGTCGCAGTCGTTGGCAACGATCTCGAATCAATTCTCCAAGAGCCGTTGTACGGCCTCCCATTTCGGATGGCTCGCACCCTCGATCTCCAGCAGCCCCCAGCTTCCCCATTTGCTGGGTTCGCCCATAGAGGCAAAAACCGCGTACAGATCGCCGCCGGCCGCCCACCAGTTCTGGATATGCCGAATGTAGAGCTCCCCCATACGGGGATCCCTGTTGGCGGCGATAAACAGATCCGTCAGCTTTTCGTTGTTTTCGGCGCCGCCGAAACCGACGAGGTGCTGGCCCCCTTCATAGGCATAAAGTTTCACGCCATGCTCTCGCGCGATTTCCGCCTGAGTTTCGATGGATCTCTTGTTTTCCGTCTCGATTTCCTTTGCCAACTCGAAGAAGATCCGGCTGAGCGGCCAGGTGGAGACTTCGTCCGCCTGCTCCGGCGCTCCAAGTCCGCCGCCGAAATAGGGGGCGATGGCCAGCACATCCGCGTGTTTCTCCACCCCTTTCCAGGACATTATGGTCGTGCTCGTCCAATCGTTCGCCGCCTGGGCGCAATAAACGCCGATGATCCGATGCCTGTCGGCACCGAACACATCTTCCCATCTCGAGATGATCTGCGTCGCGCGATGGGCATAATATCGAAGCTGTGCTTGGTAGCCGTCGTTCGAAAAGCCGAGCGCCAGCCCTTGTTTTCCCGCATAGTCCGCCTGATCGAACATCGTATTCCAGACCTCATTGGAATATTCGACATGCACGTTCAAACTAGGATCGAGATCCTTGCGGACCTGCTCGGCGAAGCGCTGAACATAATCGTCATCGGCAAGATGCGGCATGTTGAACCAGGGATCGATTTTCACCTCATTACAGAGTTCGATCATGTATTCGAGCGGAACCCCGAGATCAGAGCGACCGAATTGTCCGGGTCGCGGCCTGTCGTTCCAGCTCCGCACCTTGGAATTGTTGGTGCCCATCCAGTCCATGAAGCGCAGGGCGGACATGCCCTTGAGCCTCTGCAGAAACGGCTCTCTGAACCTGCTTTTCGGTATCGGGCCGCGCTCGTAGACCCTAATGTTGCGAATCGGATCCGCAGGGTCGGTTTCCAATATACGGCCGGTAAAGGCGTCCGGCTTCCTCAGATTCCTGACATCGTCGCGTCCGGGAAACCGGGCCTCGAGTTCGCCGCCACCGACATAGGTCATTCGGCCCTTCCCGTCATAGTGGACCGAAAGCTCGACAGGCAGGTGCTTGCGATGCTCGGTGAATATCAGGAAACTATCCATCACCGACCCCTCTGGCACTACGGTCGGGTATCCGTCTTCCGTCATCGGAGGCAGCGGCGTGTCCCAGGTGAAGGGCGCGTCCTTGATCTGGACCCGCCAGCGCGCCGCATTGTGGGCAAGATTGGAAAAGGGCTGTTCCGCGGCCCAATAGGACATGCCGCTTATATTCAGGGCCAAGCGGCCGGGTGATGGAGCGGCCGCAAGTGCCGGACCGCTGCTCGAACTGCCGAGAAAGGGCGTGATGGCGGCACTCGACAACAGTTGCAGCAGCGTGCGACGGTTCACCTGGCTCTCCTTGAAAGCGGACCTGCTGCTGTCTCGGCTTGAAACTTGCGGCCATCGCATCGAAAGCCATACGCGCATCGCCGGCAAGCAGCCCAAAAGGCGGCGCCGGACCCTTCAATCGGATACGCGTCTATATCTTTTGCATAGGCCGAGGCGAGTGGTATCGAGAGTTCGACCCGACCATCGAACGACTGCAAGCTGCAGCTTATTCATTGGCGGGCGAAGTAGAAAATGGCGGAGAGGGTGGGATTCGAACCCACGATACGGTTGCCCGTATGCCGCATTTCGAGTGCGGTGCTTTCGACCACTCAGCCACCTCTCCGCTTGAGCATGATGACGCGTTGGTCAGCGCGGGCTGTCTCATAGCGATGAAACTTCGGACTGGCAAGGGGCCAATATCAAGAGAAGCCAAGCTTTTATCTTGACAGTTTTTTGTCTCTCGCGTATGCCCGCACCCGATCAGGCGTGGAAAAGATTCCATGCCTCTTTGTTTGTGAGGAAGCCGTCCGGCATCCGACCAGACCTCACCGGCAGACGGATCGAAAGATTTCTCTTTGGAACCTCTGCTAGAACCGACTGACAAAAAGACGGCCATCCTTAATCGGGATAGAGCCGGACCGAACATGAAAGGATAAAAAATGTTCGCAGTCATCAAGACCGGCGGTAAGCAGTACCGCGTAGCAGCCAATGACGTGCTTACCATCGAAAAGCTGGAAGCCGAAGCTGGCGCAGTTGTAGAATTCAACGAAGTCCTGATCATCGGCGAAGGCGCCGATGCCAAGATCGGCGCCCCGTTCGTCAAGGGTGCGACGGTCAAGGCCGAAGTGGTCGAGCAGAACCGTGGCAAGAAGGTCCTTTCCTTCAAGAAGCGTCGCCGCCAGAATTCCAAGCGGATTCGGGGCCATCGCCAGCATCACACGGTCGTCCGCATCACGGACATCCTCGGTTAATCAGGTTTCGAAGGGTAAAGGAGAACTCCAATGGCACATAAAAAAGCTGGCGGTTCGTCGCGCAACGGTCGCGATTCTCAGTCCAAGCGCCTTGGCGTGAAGAAGTTCGGCGGCGAAGCCGTCATTCCGGGCAACATTATCGTACGCCAGCGCGGCACGCAGTGGCATCCGGGTCAGAACGTCGGCCTCGGCAAGGACCACACCATTTTTGCACTTACGGCAGGCAACGTGAATTACCGTACGAAGGCCAATGGCCGAGTATACGTGTCTGTAATGCCGAAAGCCGAAGCAGCAGAATAAAGCCGGTAAGCGTTTCAAGCAGCCGGTGTCACATCGACCCGGCTGAACGTCCAAGGTTCAGTAAGAAAAAGGGAAGATGGGACACCACCATCTTCCCTTTTCTTTTACCCCCAGCAGGAGGACTGAACATGCAAGGCGAACTATTGAGGGCGAGCCAATCCCGGCCGCCAGAGGAACGGTTAAGACCTGATCGGTCGAGAAGCGATTGCCCCGTCTTACTGTCGCAGAGACTGGTTCTGCGCGCACCCCACGAAGAAGACATCGACGCACTTGCCCATCTCGCCAACAATGCGAATATCGCGACCATGGTGTCGCGTATGCCGCATCCCTATACGGCAAAAGACGCTGCCGATTTCGTGCGACGCACGAAAGCCGGCGAGATCGGCAAATGCGTCTACGCCATTACGCGAGGTGATAACGGCGCCTTCCTCGGTTGCTGCGCATTGGAACCCCACCAGGACGAACGGACGCTGGAGATCGGCTATTGGCTGGGTGAGCCTCATTGGAACAGAGGTTATGCCACGGAAGCCGCACATATCCTGATCGACATGGCCTTTCGCACCCGCAACCACATCGACTACATCGATGCCCGTTGCCGGGTCACCAACATTGCCTCCAAGCGGGTGATCCAGAAATGTGGATTCCAGTTTCAGGGGACCGGCATGATCGATTGCATGGCCCTTGGCGGCATGGTCGCCGTCGAATGGTTCCGGCTCGACCGCAAAACCTGGATGTCGTTGAGAAGCTGGGGAGAACTGCGATGAACGCCGCCGTTCTTCAAAAGCCCGCTCCGCTGGCGACATTGCCGGGACCTTGCCCGGTTATCACGACGGAGCGGCTGCTGTTGCGGCCGCACCGGATTGCGGACGCAACGGCCATCGCGGAATCGCTTTCCGACTTCAAGGTGAGCCGCATGTTGTCACGCGTACCCCAGCCATATGATCGGCAGGATGCGCTGGACTGGCTCGTGCCGCAGACATCGGGCATTCTGCCTGACTGGACGCTGGCCGTCACGACGGGCGACGATGTCCATATCGGCGTCGTGGCCATCGAACTGCGAACCGGCGGATGGCATCTCGGATACTGGCTGAACCGCTTTTACTGGGACCGCGGCTACATGACCGAAGCTGCCGCGGCCGTGCTGGAGCGGTTTTTCCGGCGGATGCCTGACGCAACGCTCCATTCCGGAGCGTTTGCGGACAACCTCGCATCGCTGCACGTCCAGAAGAAGCTGGGCTTCCGGATCGCCGATGCAGACGAAATCTTCTGCCTGTCGCGCAACCGCATGGTGCCTCACATCGAGACCATCCTGGTGGCGGAGGATTTCCGCCGCCCTGGCCGACCGTGAAGCCCGAAACCAGGAGATCCGGCGGAAAACCGCCGGATCTCAATCGACCTCAATCCAGAGCGGAAAGTGGTCTGATCCGAGCGCGTTGTGATCCACCCAGGCATTTTTCAGCCGCGGCGCCAGTCCAGAATTCACGAAGCAATGATCCAAATGCATCTTGACCGGCCCATCACCAGGCGGCTTTGCCCAGGTGAAACTTTGCGGCGACAGGAGCCCGAGGCGATCCAGTACGTCGACAGGCTCATTGGCGCGCAGGCTTCGGCTGTAATAGCGATCCTGCCGCCCCACCATGGCGATATATTCGGGCGATTCCGGCTCCATGTTGAAGTCGCCCATCAGAATGAAATCCTCCGGCAGGGGCGGGTCCGGAAAACCCTCTTCCGCCGCGCCGGTCAAGCCCCCGCCTTCGGCGACGAAATTGAGGACCCGGTCCTTCAGATAACGGATCTGGCTCAGCCGCTCATCCGGAGAAACGTGATCGAGATGTACGGAATAGACGCGTACCGGACCATCGGGCGCAGCGATGACGGCTTCCAGCGCGCCCCGCTGCAGGTTGAGCTTGTCGATGGTACGGCTGCGCGGCAGGAGCAGATGACGCGTGGCAAGGATCGGCCAGCGCGACAGGATCATGTTGCCGAACTGAAAACGGCGTTCGATGCGGCGACCGTTCTCGACGGAGATGTCCAGCAACACGTCGCAGGGCGCGGCGTAGACGTGGAAGTAGTCGGAGAAAAGCTCGGCAAAGGAGGCGACGAGATCGGCGTGATTGTTCTTTACGAAACCCCGCGTCACCTCCTGAAGCGCAATGATGTCGGCGCCTTCAATGCTCTTTGCGATGCGGCCGAGATCAAACCTGCCATCCATTCCGATCCCGTATTGGATGTTATAGCTCACGAACTTCATGATAATCTTTGACCTCCGCCCCAACCGGCGATATCGAAACCCACCGGATGCCCATCGTGAAACGAGGCTCCGACTAACACAAGATAGACGGCAGTAAGATGAAATTTCTCGACGAGGCAAAAGTCTACATACGCTCCGGCGACGGCGGCGGGGGTGCAGTCTCGTTCCGGCGGGAAAAATTCATCGAGTTCGGCGGACCGGATGGCGGGGACGGCGGACGCGGTGGCGATGTGTGGGTGGAGGCCGTGAACGGCCTCAACACGCTGATCGACTTCCGTTTCCAGCAGCATTTCAAGGCGCAGACCGGTACGCACGGAATGGGGCGCAACCGCACCGGCGCCAATGGCGCGGACGTGACGCTGAAAGTCCCGGTGGGAACTCAGATTTTCGAGGAAGACAACGAAACTCTGATTATCGATCTTACGAAAGAGGGGCAGCGGTTCCGGCTCGCCAAGGGCGGCAATGGCGGTTTCGGCAACACCCATTTCAAAACCTCGACGAACCAAGCGCCGAACTGGGCCAATCCCGGTCTGGAAGGGGTGGAAAAGACCATCTGGCTGCGGCTGAAACTGATCGCCGACGCAGGCCTGGTCGGGCTGCCTAACGCCGGAAAGTCGACATTCCTAGCCTCCGTGAGCCGGGCTCGCCCGAAGATCGCCAACTATCCGTTTACGACGCTGCATCCCAACCTCGGCGTCGCCACCATCGACGGCCGGGAATTCATCCTCGCCGACATTCCAGGCCTGATCGAAGGTGCCCATGAGGGTGTTGGCATCGGCGACCGCTTCCTCGGCCACGTCGAACGCACACGGGTGCTTCTGCATCTGGTCTCCGCCGTCGAAGAAAAGGTCGGTAAATCTTACAAGACGGTGAAACACGAACTCGAAGCCTATGGCGGCGGCCTGATCGACAAGCCAGTCACCGTGGCTCTTTCGCAAATCGACGTGCTCGACGACAAGGAATTGAAGAAGAAGGCGAAGGAGTTGGAAAAGGCGTGCGGCCAGACGCCGTTCCTGATCTCCGCTGTCACGGGCCAAGGTATGACCGAAGTGCTGCGTGCACTGCGGGACGTGATCGTCGAAGCAAGCGAGGGCAACGAAACGGCACTTCCCGACCGATCCGTACCCATCCAGGATTTCGATGAAGAGGGTGGTCAATGACCGCAGCACGCCGGCCTCTCGCAAGCCACCGCCGCATTGTCATCAAGATCGGCTCGGCTCTTCTGGTGGACCGGAAGACCGGCCTCCGGGCGCAGTGGCTCGACGCAATCTGCGCGGATATCGCGGCGCTGAAAGGCAAAGGCATCGACGTTCTGGTGGTCTCCTCCGGCGCGATTGCGATGGGCCGGACGGTGCTCGACCTGCCGGCAGGAGCGCTGAAGCTGGAGGAAAGCCAGGCAGCGGCGGCAGTCGGCCAGATCGCGCTTGCTCGCGCCTGGTCCGAAAGCCTTTCTCGGGATGGCATCGTAGCAGGCCAGATCCTGCTGACCCTGGGCGACACCGAAGAGCGCCGCCGATACTTGAATGCCCGCGCAACAATCAACCAGCTCCTGAAGATCGGTGCGGTGCCGATCATCAACGAAAACGATACGGTCGCCACGACGGAAATCCGCTATGGTGACAACGACCGTCTCGCCGCACGCGTCGCAACCATGACCAGCGCGGATCTTCTCATCCTCCTTTCGGATATCGACGGGCTCTATACGGCGCCGCCGCATCTCGACCCGGAGGCAAGATTCCTGGATATCATTCCGGCAATCACGCCGGAGATCGAAGCGATGGCAGGCGGCGCGGCTTCCGAGCTTTCCCGCGGCGGTATGCGCACAAAGATCGATGCGGGCAAGATCGCGACCGGCGCCGGCTGCGCCATGATCATCGCATCCGGCAAAACAGACCATCCTTTGCGCGCCGTCGAGGAGGGCGCCCGCTCTTCCTGGTTCGCGCCTTCCGGCACACCGGTCACGGCGCGTAAAACGTGGATAGCGGGGCAACTCCAGCCGGCCGGCGAACTTTTCGTCGATGAAGGCGCTGAAAATGCGCTGGGGACGGGAAAGAGTCTGTTGCCTGCCGGGGTGCGCCGCATCGAGGGCAATTTCCACCGCGGCGATACGGTCGCGATCGTCGGAATGGACGGGCGCGAGATCGCGCGTGGACTGGCCAGTTACGATGCCGAGGAGGCGCGCCAGATCATCGGCCGAAAGTCCGGAGAGATCGAAGCAATTCTCGGTTATGCCGGCCGCGCTGCGATGGTTCACCGCGATGACCTCGTCATGACCGCCTCCGCCCGACGGAAAACAAAAAAAGACCTCAAGGAGGACGCCGCCCATGCTTGAGAAGGTCATTGCAGCAGACGGTGTTGCCGCTGTCATGGACGAGATTGGCCGTAACGCCAAGGTCGCCGCACGCGAACTCGCAACGGCTTCGACCGAGACAAAGAACAAAGCTCTGAACGCTATGGCGGATGCGATCGTCGCCGCCAGGGACAAAATTCTCGCGGCCAATGCCGCCGACCTGAAGAATGTCGAAGGCAAAGGCCTTCTGCCATCCTTCATCGACCGGCTAACCTTGACGGACAAGGCCGTTGACGGCATGGCCGATGCGTTGCGGGAAATTGCAGAATTCAAGGATCCGGTCGGCGAAGTCATTGCCGCCTGGGATCGGCCGAATGGCCTCCATATCGAGCGTGTCCGTACTCCGCTCGGAGTCATCGGGGTCATTTATGAAAGCCGGCCCAATGTAACGGCCGATGCCGGCGCACTCTGCCTGAAGGCCGGTAATGCCGTGATCCTTCGGGGTGGATCCGATTCCCGCCACTCATCGCAAGCTATTCATGAATGCCTCGTCGCCGGCCTGAAAACCGCAGGCCTTCCACAGCATGCAATTCAGATCGTGCCCACCCCGGATCGCGCCGCCGTGGGCGCAATGCTTTCCGGCCTCAATGGCGCAATCGACGTCATCGTCCCCCGTGGAGGAAAAAACCTCGTCGCTCGGGTGCAGAACGAGGCGCGCGTGCCGGTCTTTGCTCATCTGGAAGGTCTCTGCCATATCTACGTGGACGCCTCCGCAGATGTGGAAATGGCCAAGGAAATCGTCGTCAATGCCAAGATGCGCCGTACCGGGGTTTGCGGTGCCGCGGAAACCTTGCTGATCGATAGCGCGGCCATCGGCACGCATCTGATGCCAATTCTTCAGGAGCTGACCGCGGCAGGCTGCGAGATTCGCGCTTCCGCAGCAGTGCTGAAGGTTTTCCCGGGTTTGAAGCCCGCGACGGAAGAAGATTGGCGCACGGAATATCTCGACTCGGTAATTTCCGTCGCCATCGTCGATGGAATTGCCGGTGCGATTCGTCACATCAACACCTATTCATCCAGCCACACGGAGGCTGTGATCGCTGAGGATCCGGAAGTGGTCGAACGCTTCTTCAACGAGATTGATTCGGCGATCCTCATCCACAATGCCTCGACGCAGTTTGCCGACGGCGGTGAGTTCGGCATGGGTGGCGAGATCGGCATTTCGACTGGCAAAATGCACGCCCGTGGCCCTGTCGGCGTCGAGCAGCTGACCTCTTTCAAATACCGGGTGCATGGCACCGGCCAGATTCGGCCCTGACGTGACCGAACCGGCTGTCGATTCCCGTTATCTTGCCTTGCCGCATGTGGAGCGTGGCATGGTGGTGGGCTTGTTCGGCGGTTCGTTCAATCCCCCGCATGAGGGCCATCTGCTGGTCGCGGAGATAGCCCTCCGGCGTCTTGGCCTCGATCAGCTCTGGTGGATGATAACTCCTGGCAATCCCTTGAAGAGCCGGGCTCAGCTTGCCTCGCTGCCGGACCGGCTCTCCATGAGTGAAAGACTGATCCATGATCCTCGCATCAAGGTGACTGCGTTCGAAAAAACCCTCGGCGGCGCCTATACGGCAGATACCCTGGCATTCGTGAAGGCGCGGAGGCCGCATGTGCATTTCGTCTGGATCATGGGCGCAGACAGCTTGAAGACCTTCCATCGCTGGCAGAAATGGCAAGAGATTGCCTCTACGTTCCCGATCGCGGTCATCGACCGGCCCGGCGCCACCCTGTCGTTTCTGTCGTCCAAGATGGCTCGTACCTTCCACTATGCCCGTGTCGATGAAGACGATGCCGGCACGCTCTGGAAAAGGAAAGCACCTGCCTGGACCTTCATCCATGGCCCCCGCTCGGCGTTGAGTTCCACTGCGATCCGCGACACCAGCGGCCAGAAAGCGAGCTAGAATAGCCAGGATGCGCGGCCATTGGGCATGGTTCTACATCTTATGATCACCTTTTCAGCATCTCCCTTGAAAGATTAACCATTCGATGCCACTTTTTATATTGCGGCCGAGTGCGACTCGGATTCGCTGAAAGTGCATGTTGCTGTTACCGGAAGAAAGGACAAACCCTGACAACAGTACACGCCAAGGGAAAGACGGCTTCCGTCCTCCCGAAGAGCCTGGAACGTGGCGCCGATGCTGCTGCCCGCGCTCTCGAACTGGTCCTCGCAAGCCTCGAGGACTCCAAAGCTGAAGATATCGTCACCATCAACATTGCTGGAAAATCAGCGCTCGGAGACTACATGGTCGTCGTCTCCGGACGATCGACCCGCCATGTCACGGCGATTTCCGATCACCTGATTTCCGACTTGAAAGACGAGGGGCTGGGAACCGCTCGCGTCGAAGGACTGGAGACCGGCGACTGGGTGCTGATTGACACCGGCGACATCATCATCCATGTGTTCCGCCCGGAAATCCGAGAGTTCTACAACATCGAAAAGATGTGGGCCGCTCCGGATATCGAGGAAGGTGCACTGCTGCACTGACGGCTTCAGTTAGGCTTGAATCCGTCAGGGTCGGGTTGAAATTCAAGGCGGGGCGCATGCTCGTCGCCTGAAAGTGGTTTCGACCGTCAAAACCAACGGATCAGGACATGCGGATAAGCCTTTTTGCCGTGGGACGGTTGAAAGCCGGACCGGAAAAGGACCTTGCGTCCCGGTATCTCGACCGCTTGGCCAAGGCCGGCCCAGCGGTAGGGCTGGAACTGTCTAAACTGGTCGAGGTCCAGGAAAGCCGCGCCGCAAATGCCGAGACCCGCAAGCGCGAGGAAGCGAGCCTGCTGGAAAAGGCCCTTCCCGAGGGCGCGGTGCTCCTTCTTCTGGACGAACGGGGCAAGGCCCTCGACAGCGAGGCTTTTGCCGAACTTGTCGGCCGCTATCGTGATAACGGCAAGCGCGACGTGATGATTGCAATCGGCGGCGCCGACGGGCTTGATGCCGATCTGCGCCAACGCGCAGACATGGTGCTCAACCTCGGATCGATGACCTGGCCGCATCAACTCGTTAGAATCTTGATCGCCGAACAGCTCTATCGAGCCGTGACCATCCTCTCCGGCCATCCTTATCACCGAGTGTGAACGTTTCATTTACCTTCGAACACGATGTTGTTTGTGGTCCTGTCCGGCAAATCAGCTTACGCTTTCCCGATCGGACTATCGCAGCGAAGATGAGGAAGGGAAGCATGATATCGAATCGGCACATGCTGCTTCTTGCGGCCGCCCTCGGTATCACCCTGGCTTTTTCACATCCTCTTTCCGTTCCTGCGCATGCGCAGGATTTTGATGCATCCGCGCCGCCTTCGGAAGCGCAGCCCATTGCCGTCGACCCCACCGCCGATCTCCAGCGCCGCCGAAACGAGACCCGAGGTGAACTTGAGGTTCTGGCCAAGAACATGAAGCTGTCGACCGAACGGGCCGCAGCGATCGAAAAAAATATCGCGGAAACCAGAAAGAACAGCGCCGACATCCGCCAGGCGCTTATAGATTCCGCCGCACGGCGCAAGAGCCTGGAAACCGGGATTCTGAACAGCGAAAAGAAGATTGCGGAGCTCAAAGTCAGGGAAGATCGCATCCGTGCCTCTCTGCGCGGCCGCCGCGCCGTTCTGGCGGAGGTTCTGGCTGCGCTGCAGAGGATGGGGCGCAACCCGCCTCCGGCACTTCTGGTGACACCGGATGACGCGCTGGCGTCGGTACGAAGCGCTATCCTGCTCGGTGCGGTCGTGCCGGGAATGCGCCATGAGGCGGATAAGCTCGTTGCCGACCTTCAATCGCTTGCCTCTTTGCAGGCGGCGACCCTTTCGGAGAAGACCAATGTTTCCGATACGATCGCCGAAAGCCTTGAGGAGGAGCGGCGGATGGACCTTCTGTTGGCGGAAAACGAAAAATTGAACAAGCGCAACGCCGCCGATCTCGATGCGGAGCGCCGTCGCTCGGAGGAACTGGCTGGTCGCGCCAATTCGCTCGAAGGCCTTATTCAATCGCTCGAGGGCGAGATCGCTTCGGTGCGCGATGCGATTGACAGAGCCCGGGCGGAAGAGGAGCGGCAGCGCATGCTGTCGGAGGCCGAGCGCGAAAGGGCAAAACGGCTGGCCGAAAGCGGCGTGCCCGACAAAAACCGCATTGCGCCCGCATACGCGTTTTCGAGCCTCAAACAGAAGCTGGAGCTTCCGGTCGCCGGCGATGTACTGCGCTGGTTCGGCGACGCCGACGGGACGGGACATACGGCAAGAGGCCTGACTATCGCTTCGAATCCCGATGCAGTGGTAACCGCACCGGCCGACGGCCTCGTGGTTTTTGCTGGCGCCTTCCGAAGCTATGGGCAGACGATCATCCTTAATGCCGGAGATGGATACCATCTGGTTCTGACCGGCATGGACGAAGTGAATGCACGGCAGGGCAAATTCGTGTTCGCAGGCGAGCCCATTGCCGTGATGGGTGAAAAAAGAGTGGCAAGCGCAACGGCATTGGCGCTGGAAACAGATCGTCCAACGCTTTACATTGAATTCCGAAAGGACGGCACTCCGGTCGATTCCAGACCGTGGTGGACCGCGAAAGAAACTGGAAGGGCACGAAATGATTCGTAGGGCTTCTCTTGTCATCGTCGGTGCACTCATGGGTGCGACCGCGATGAGCGTGATTTATTCGGCCGGGGTGCCGGCGCAAGCTGCCGGCCCTTCGACCTACCGGGAATTGTCGATTTTTGGCGATGTTTTTGAGCGCGTTCGTGCCCAGTACGTTACGCCGCCGGACGAGGAGAAACTGGTCGAAAACGCCATCAACGGCATGCTGACCTCGCTCGACCCCCATTCGAGCTTCATGAACGCCAGGGACGCCGAGGACATGCGCACGCAGACGCGTGGCGAGTTTGGCGGCCTCGGCATCGAGGTCACCATGGAAAACGAGCTCGTCAAGGTTATCGCTCCGATTGACGATACTCCGGCTTCACGTGCCGGCATTCTGTCAGGCGACTTCATTTCCGAGATCGATGGCCAGCCGGTGCGCGGCCTCAAGCTCGAAGAAGCCGTCGAGAAGATGCGTGGCGCGGTCAATACTCCGATCAAGCTCACTGTCATCCGACAGGGTGCCGATAAACCGCTCGACATCACGGTCGTCCGCGACATCATTGCCGTGCGCGCTGTCAAGTCTCGGGTTGAAGGCGGCGACGTGGGCTATCTCAGGGTCATCTCGTTCACCGAGAAGACCTATGACGACCTCGAGAAGGCGATCAAGAAGATCAAGGCGGATGTGCCGGCCGACAAGCTTAAAGGTTATGTTCTCGATTTGCGCCTCAACCCGGGCGGCCTTCTCGATCAGGCGATCAACGTATCGGATGCCTTCCTGGAGCGTGGGGAGGTGGTGTCGACCCGCGGCCGCAACGCCGACGAGACCCGCCGCTTCAATGCAGGTCCGGGAGACCTGACGGACGGCAAGCCGGTAATCGTTCTCGTTAACGGCGGCTCGGCATCCGCCTCGGAAATCGTCGCCGGCGCCTTGCAGGATCTGAAGCGTGCGACGGTGCTCGGCACCCGCTCCTTCGGCAAGGGTTCGGTGCAGACCATCATACCCCTTGGCGACGCAGGTGCGCTGCGGCTGACCACGGCCCTTTATTACACGCCGTCCGGCAAGTCGATCCAGGGTACCGGCATCGCTCCGGACATCAAGGTCGAGCAGCCGCTGCCGGCGGAGCTCCAGGGCAAGGTGCGCGCGGAAGGCGAGTCGAGCCTGCGTGGACATATCCAGGGGGCTGCCGAAACCGAGGAAGGTTCCGGCTCGGTTGCCTACGTGCCGCCGGAAGCCAAGGATGATATCCAGCTGAACTACGCCATGGACCTGCTTCATGGGACAAAGACGGATGCATCATTCCCGCCGAGCCCGGACAAGGCCGCCGCAAACGTAAAGAAGTGACAATATCGAAACCGGCCGGTGCTGCGTCGAAGAGAGGCAATTCTGGCCGGTCTCGCTTACCCAGAGCTATGATGCGGGACTGAAATTGGGCACCGATCTTCACGCTCCGCTCGGGCAGAACCGGCCGGCCGCAAAGCCGCGGGCGAGGCGGTTTTCCGCAGTCTCCGTATTTGCTTTCCTGGCCGTGTCGTGTGTGCTCGGCCTCTCGATCTATGGTATGCGTGGCGACGCGGCGCTGAAGCAGGTCGCCACGACCACACCCTCAAAGCCGCCGGCAGCCCCGTCACCTTCCGCCGATGCCGAAGGACCTGCCGCTTTGCCGTCCTCCGCCATGCCACGCTCGAATCCGAATTCCGGCGCCAATATTGAGCGGACATTGACCGACGACGGATCGGTCGTCACGAAATACACGCCCCGCCCGCGAGATGGCGGCGGCCCGGTGCTGCTCGATGCGCAGCGCATCGGCCAGGATCCGCGCGTGGCCGCCCAGCCCAATGAGATGCTGCTTGAGGAATCGCCGCACGGCCGTCTGCCTGTCGTTGGTCCGGACGGCTTGCGGCCGATGGACCAATATGCACGGCCCTGGTCGGGCGCACGAGGGACGCGGATCGCAATCGTCGTCGGCGGCCTCGGTCTCAGCCAGACCGGGACGCAGCGGGCGATCCAGCAATTGCCAGCGGGAGTGACCTTTGCTTTCGCCGCCAGCGGCAACAGCTTGCAGCGCTGGATGCAGGAGGCTCGCCGGAGTGGCCACGAAATCCTGATCCAGGTGCCCTTCGAGCCGTTCGACTATCCGACAAACGATCCCGGCCCAGGCACCTTGTTGACCAAAACCTCGGCCAAACAGAATCTTGAGCGATTGCACGAGGCGATGGGCAAGATTACCAATTATACAGGCATCATGAACTATCTTGGAGGCCGTTATCTCGCAGACACCGATGCCTTGGAACCCGTTCTGCGTGACATTTCAAAACGCGGCCTGCTGTTCGTCGATGACGGCACATCCGGTCAGTCGAAGACCGCAGTCATCGCCAAGGCGATCGATTTGCCGCACGCTTTTGGTGATCTCACTCTCGATGGGCAGTTGCAGTCCGATGCGATCCTCAAGAAGCTGGATGAATTGGAGCGGATCGCTGCGCGTAATGGCAAGGCGGTCGGCATTGCGTCAGCTTTCGATGAAAGCATCGACGCCATAAGGAAGTGGAGTGAAGAGGCGTCGCAACGCGGGATTGAGGTCGTCGGCGTCTCGACGCTGGCGAGCGAAAGTGTTGCACCCTGATGGAGTTGAGCCGCAAATGAGCAGCAAGGACAAACGCGCGATCCGCGCCGAGGACCTTCCTTACCGGCCATGCGTCGGAATCATGGTTCTGAACCGCGATGGTTTGGTTTGGGCGGGCCGCCGGATCAGCGAAGGCAATAGCGAGTTCGACGGGTCGCCGCAGCTGTGGCAGATGCCGCAAGGCGGGATCGACAAGGGCGAGAATCCACTCCCCGCTGCCTATCGCGAGCTTTACGAGGAGACAGGGATTCGCTCGGTCACTTTGCTGGCGCAGTCCAGCGACTGGATCAATTATGACCTGCCACCACATCTCATCGGCATCGGGTTGAAAGGCAAATATCGCGGCCAGACGCAGCGCTGGTTCGCCTTTCGCTTCGACGGGGACGAAAGCGAAATTGCCATCAATCCACCGCCGGGGGGCCATGCGCCTGAGTTTGACGCCTGGGAATGGAAGCCGATGGTCGACCTCCCGGAATTGATCGTGCCCTTCAAACGCAATGTCTACGAACAGGTCGTGGCTGAATTTGCTCATCTTGCAAGAACAGCAGCTTGAAGCATTTCGCGCAAAAGCGTGCAGCGGTTCTGCGATAACGGCATGCGATAGAACAAGGATTTAAAGCGCAGCAAGCGAATCCGAAGGATCGCGGCACGCTTTAAGGGACCCGCGGGATCCGAGCGTTTCTATTCTGGAAGAGAACAAGGCCGTCCTATTGATCAAAGAAATGCCCGGCGGAGCGGTGCTCGCCGGGCTTCGATATCCGATGGCGCCGATATTTATTCGGCGGAATCGGCGGAATCCGCGTTGAGAAGACCGTACCGTTCCTCGCCGATCTTTGACAGGAGCTCCAGTTGCGTTTCTAGAAAGTCGATATGACCTTCCTCGTCAGCCAGGAGTTCCTCGAAAAGCTTCATGGAGACGTAGTCGCCTGCCGCGTGACAGATATCGCGGGAAGCTTTGTAGGCCGTGCGGGCATCGTATTCACCGGCAAGGTCGGCTTCGAGCACTTCCTTGACGTTCTGGCCGATGCGCAATGGCGCCACAGTCTGAAGATTGGGGTGTCCTTCGAGAAAAATGATCCGCGCAACCAGCTTGTCCGCATGCTGCATCTCTTCGATGGATTCAGCACGCTCCTTCTTGGCAAGCTTGGTGTAACCCCAGTCCTCTAGAAGGCGGTAATGCAGCCAATATTGATTGACAGCGCCGAGCTCGAGAAACAGTGCCTCGTTAAGCCGCTCGATGACCTTTAAGTCGCCTTTCAATGTCCGCTCTCCTGGTTTCTTCGTGGAATTGTCTCAAGCGGGACATATATACGACGACCTCGGCTTCCGTCGAGTCGCGACGAGCGTGATATTCCTCGGTTGTGCGGATGATAAGATCAACGACGCTGGGGAAGCAGCCACAGCAACGGCCACGTTTGCTCATGGCATGATAGACCTTGGCCGGAACGATAAGCTGCCAACAATCTTCATTGAGCAGCTCAATGATAGTGTCGCGGATTTCCTTGTCGGTGATGTAATTGCAACTGCAAACTAGCATTCTCGCGTCGACCTGCGAAACATGAGCACTAACATCCTCTTTTGCGAAAGCGGTTGGCAGATGTCAAGAAAAATCTAAAGTTCGTCCTTTCTGGAGGAACTGGGGGATTATGTACCAGGTAAGGACGCGCGATCATTGATGTCGATCACATCAATGAAAATTCCGCCCCTTCGGCATTACCCGCCCCGGTTCGGGGACGTAAGACTGAAGAGTGTCCCTCCCCGCTGTTTTGGAAGAACGGTCGTCCATTCCGTTAGAGCGCCGCTTGCCCCGGTGATCACCGCCCGATTGCAGCGCTTCATCGGCGCGTGCGGACACGCCAAAACGTCGCGTCTCCTTCTGGAGAAGGCCGAGCATGGACGTGAGATCCTCGATATGCTCCACCACCGTGTGGATGACGCCGCTCTGGCTTTGCAGTCTCCCTTGAATCTTCACAAGCCGCGCACCCATTACAATTGGCCGATAGCGATCGAACGTCTTGGGCCAGACGATGGCATTGGCAACCCCGGTCTCATCCTCCAGCGTCATGAAGATCACGCCTCCGGCAGATCCCGGCCGCTGCCGCACCAACACAAGTCCGCCGATCGTGACCTTCCGTCCATTCGGGACATTCAACAGATCAACGCTGCGGGTGACCCCCATAGACCTGAACTCCTCCCGCAGGAACGAGACCGGATGGGCCTTGAGCGATAAGGAGAGGTATCGGTAATCCTCGATCACCTCTTCGCCTGGCAGCATGGCGGGAAGCGATACCTTCGTCTCCGGCCGAAGATCTAAGCCGTCCGCTACATCGAACAAGGGCAAATCCTCAGCGGTTTTTTTCCCATCGAGACCTCGAACGGCCCAGAGGGCTTCCCGACGGGAAAGCCCCATGGAGGTGAAAGCATCGGCATCCGCAAGCCGTTCGATATCCGATTTGTCGAGGCCGGAGCGCAGCCACAGATCGTGCACCGATATATATCCCCTACCCCGATTGGCGAGCAGGGTTTTCCTCAAGCCCTTTTCAGCAAGGCCTTTGACCTGTCTGAATCCCAGCCGAACGGCATATTTTGTCCTGATCACCTCCTTCATTGAAGCATGGCGGCCATCGATGGTATTTTTGTCAAAACGGCTTTCCTCCAAGGTGCAGTCCCAATCCGAATGATTGACGTCGACCGGAAGAATTTCGACCCCATGCTCCCGAGCATCCCGGATAAGCTGCGACGGCGCATAAAAACCCATGGGCTGTGAATTCAAAAGCGCTGCGCAAAAGACATCCGGATAATAGGCTTTGATCCAGGAAGACGCATAAACGAGCAAGGCGAAAGACGCCGCATGGCTTTCGGGAAAGCCGTATTCCGCAAAACCCTCGATCTGGCTGAAACAGCTTTCCGCGAATTCCCTAGAATAGCTGTTTTCCAGCATTCCATCGATAAAATCGCGCTTGAATTCCTCCACTCGCCCTGATCGCTTGAATGTCGCCATGGAACGGCGGAGTTTGTCGGCCTTTTCAGGAGAGAAGCCGGCACCCGTGATGGCGATCTGCATCGCCTGTTCCTGAAATAGCGGGACGCCAAGCGTTCTCTCCAATACCTTCTCCAATTCACCACTGGGATATTCGATAGGCTGCTTGTTCCTTACGGCTTCCCGCCGCTTCAGATACGGGTGGACCATGTTTCCTTGAATGGGACCCGGCCGCACGATCGCCACTTCGACGACGAGATCATAGAATATTCTCGGCCGAAGTCGGGGCAGCATGCTCATCTGCGCCCGGCTTTCGATCTGGAAGACTCCGATCGTATCGGCCCGGCAGATCATGTCGTAGACATTGCTATCCCTATCCTTCTGCAAAAGGTCGGCCAGGGTTTCGTTTACATCGTAGCGCAGACGCATGAGCTCGAATGCCTTCTTCAGGCAGGTCAGCATGCCGAGCGCAAGCACGTCGATCTTCAGGAGTTTGAGCGTATCGAGGTCGTCCTTGTCCCATTCGATCATATACCGCCCGGGCATGGCGGTTTTCATGATCGGCACGACCTCGTCGAGCCGGTCGCGCGTGATCAGGAAACCGCCGACATGCTGGGTGAGATGGCGCGGGAAGCCCATGAGTTCTCTTGCATGAGTAATAACCTTCTTGGTCGTCGGGTCCGACACATCGAGACCGGCGACCTTTGCTTCCCGCTCCGAAAGCCCCTCCTCGGACCAGCCCCAGACCGTGCTCGAAAGTGCAGCTTGCACATCCTCCGAAAGCCCGAAGGCCTTGGCCACCTCGCGGCCAGCCATCCGGGTTCGATAGCTGGTGACCGCCGCGGTCAATCCTGCATGGCGATAACCGTAGTGCTCATAAATATATTGGATGACTTCTTCACGGCGCGCATGTTCGAAGTCGACGTCAATGTCCGGCGGCTCGTTACGCTCAGTCGAGATGAACCTCGCGAATAGCAGCGTCGTAAATGTTGGATCGACTTCGGTAATGCCAAGACAAAAACAGACGGTGGAATTGGCGGCCGAACCGCGCCCTTGGCAGAGAATTTTCAAGACATGCCGGGCATGCCAAACAATGTGGCGCACCGTCAGGAAGTAAGGCTCGTATGCCATCTCCTTGATAAGATCGAGCTCGTACCTGATCTGATTGGAAACCTCCTCCCGAATGCCGTCAGGATAGCGGCGTTGGGCTCCTTCCCAGGTAAGCCGTTCCAGGGTTTCAGATACCGTTTCGCCTGAAACGCTCTCATCCGGGTAATTATGACTGAGTTCATCCAGAGAGAACTTCAGCCGACTGAAGAAGCGCTCCGTATTGGCAATTGCATCCGGATAGGTATGGAAAAGTCGCGCCATTTCAGCCGCATGCTTGATATGCCGCTCCCCATTCGGAGCCAGTCGGAAACCCGCCTGCTGAATTGTCACATGCTCCCGGATGGCGGTCATTACATCCGATAGCGACCGGCGATAGGGCAGATTGAAAAGCGGCAAGTTGGTCGCGATCAATGGCACGCGATTGCGGGAGGCGATTTGTGCAAAAGTTGCAAAAATAAATCCGTCCCGCCCGTCATAGGTCGGCGAAAGAGCGAGATAGATGTCCTTGCGGAATCGTTCGCGATAGCTCTTCAGACGATCGCTGAGATCAGCGAGATATCGAGGATCTTCTGCGGAGGAAAAATCCGGAATGATGGCAAGCATCATTTCGTCGCACCATTCCAGAAAGTCCCACTCTTCCAGAATGCAGGAGCCCTTTTCGGTCCGGAGGTTTCCCCGGCTAAGAAGCCGGCAAAGATTGGCCCAGCCCTTCCGGTTGCGGGGATAGGCGAGCACATCCGGTGTATCGTCAGAAAAAACGAGCCGCGCGCCGGGATAAAACGCGCAAGGTTCGATAGCCTCGTTCTCGCCTTCCTTCCTGCCCCGCTCCTGCTGGCGCTTGCAAGTCTCCCGCATTTCTCTGACCTGGTTATGCGCCCGAACCACGCCCGCTACGGAATTCCGATCGGCAATACCGAGACCGGAAAGTCCAAGCAGACTTGCGGCCAGCACCATCTCCTCCGGCCGCGCCGCTCCTTCCAGGAAGGAGAAATTGGTCTTTGCGCCGATCTCGAAGAAAGCCGGGATATCCTTCATGCGAAAATCCCCTGGACACGCCAGACGGGAGCTGCATCTCCCGTTTTGTAGTGACCCTCACGGAAAACCCAGAAGCGGCGGCCCGTTTCGCTTTCAAGGCGAAAATAATCGCGCTCCTCAGCATCCTTTCCGTCGAGCCACCATTCTGGAGAAATCCGTTCCGGGCCCTCGGCGCGCACGACCCGATGAACGATCCGCCGCCAGCGAAAACGCTGCGGAGGGCCGTCGGGAACCGTGGCGGCAAAAGCCTCGATAGGTTCCGGATACCGGAAGAGTCGCAGAGGCCGGTCGGCTTTCGGCATGAAGGCAAAAGCCTCTTCGACATTTTTACCCACGGCCCTCGCCGCCATCGCAGATAGGAAACTCTCTGCCCGCTCCGGCAGATGGCTTTGCCGCAATTCCGCAATCTGCAGACAGTTCGCGCCGAGCCGGGCCGAAACCTTGTCCACGAAATCTGCAAACGAGGCATCACTTTGGCCGTCGCCGGTGAAGTCATCCTGAGAGGGTTTGAAAACCTCGTGCTCGACCACGTTGAGACGGAGAAGCTCGAATCCGAATCCGGCATCAAGATCGTCGTGTACGGTCGCCAAGCGCTCGGAAAACAGCGAGGAAATCCGCTTTGGATCGCGTAGCGGCCGGGAAGCTCTCACCGAAATACGAAAGACGCAGCCGTCCACCCGGAACAGCACCAGCTCGAAGATGCGGCCGCCGACGCCACGGGCTTCCAGCTCCGGTTTCAGCGAAGACGCGACCTGCCCTGTCAATTGCAGGATATGCTCTTCCGCCTGGATCGGATCGGCAAGCTTTCGCTCGACAGACAAGGCGGCAACCGGCCGGCGGGGGGAAATGGCTTCTTCATGCAGCCCCAGTGCCTGATCCAGCCGCTGGAGCAGGCTCGTTCCGAAACGGCGCGCTAACGGCGCGCGCGGCATGGACAGAAGGTCGCCAATCCGCTTCAGTCCCAGCTTGTGGAGCGACGAGATCGCCATCGCGTCGAGACGCAAGGCGTTGACCGGCAGCGGCGCCAACGCTTCTTCAATGCCATCGTGGGAGATTACGCCGCCTAGGCCGAAACGGGAAGCGGCCCAGGAGAGGCCGGGCGACGAGGAGATCGCGCCGTTGACGTCGAAGCCCATCTGGAAAAGCCGACCTAGAATATCCTTGAGAAGCATTTCTTCTCCCCCGAAGAGATGGGCACAGCCGGTGATATCGAGGAAAAGCCCATCCAATCCGTCCAAAGCCACCAGAGGGGTATAGCGATCGCACCAGTCGGCGATGGCTTCGATGAGCGCCCGATCCGCTGCTTCGTCCTCGTCCATGACATGGATTGCCGGAAACATGGCGCGTGCTTCTGTCAGCCCCTGCCCTCGCCTCAGGCCGAAGCGTTCCGAAACCTCGTCAAGCGCCGTGAGCCGCATGGCATTGTCACGCCGCCCGACGCAGAGGATCGGCGGATGCTCAGGACGCCCTTTCGAGCGCCACGATATGCCCCAGAGTCGGCGCGCGATCCTGTCTGTCGGCAGATGCGGGAAGACCAGCGCCAGAATGCGCTGGCGGGGCATGGAAAGAGAAAACCTCTCCTGCCTTGGAATTGAGGGAAAATTGACGGTCATGGGGGTTCCACTCCAAAAGGAAGGAGAGCGGAGCCGGATTACGGCTCTTCTCCAAAATGAGTCGGAAAACGGGATAGCCGATGCTGCCGCCAAGCACGGATCCATCAGGAAGACGCCGGCCGGTGGCCGGCGCCGGTTCGGCAAGGAAGCGGAAGGAAGCGCTGCTCGCCTCTTCTTCGCCTGCATGCCGCAGCAGAAAAAGGGGGCGCCCCGCCGCCTTTGTCCGAAGGTTCAGCCTGCGGCTCTCGGTAAGGCCGAAATTCTTGAGATTGCCGCGGATCTCGAGAATGGTGGCGGAAAGCGCCCTGCTTGCCAGTGCAGTTTCCGCAAGCCATAGCGCCTCATCCAGCTTTCGCGGCACTGCATAAAGAACCTCCTGAGGTTTCAGCCCGAATTGCCCGAGGCCTGGCGCATAAGGAGCACCCGCCTCCTGCCTGGAAACGACATCACCGATCCACAGAACAGGCGCACCATCGGCTTTCCTTCTCTTAAGATGAGATGCGAGTGCGAAGGTGAAACCGCTTGCTGCGCCTGCATCTCCCATCGATCGCGTGCGGATTTCCGTAATTCCATCAAGCGGCAAGCCGCCCTCCAAGGCGACATCCAACGGGTCTATGCCGAAGGGAAGACGAGGCTGTTTTATCCTGGTTTTGCCGCATTCCGGCCTTTCGGCAGCCTGCGCCTGCTCTGCCGCGGCAAGTGCTGGCAGGGATTTTCCCTCCAGTCGGGCGATCTGTGCGCGCAGGGCAAAAAGTCTTTCCTGCGCCGTGGCGTTCTCGGCCATGGCGTCAGCTCCATCCATATATGTTCACTTTATGTTCTTATGGATTCCAGAGGTCGGAAGAAGAGTCAACAGAAGAGACGCGGGAATCTTTTCCTCTTCCGATAGGTCAATGATTCTTCTCTCGAAAAATATTGCCGGAGGCACTATATGGGCCTGATCAGAAGGAGAGCCCATGGCCCGCATTGACCAGACCGACGATTGGCAGGATCGCCATGCGCCGACGATCAGCACATTCGAGTCGCTGGCAATCGATGCTTATGGCCATCTGCCGGAGGAATTCCGGGCGCTCACGACCAATCTCATCATCGAGATCGAAGAATTTCCCGATGACGAGGTTTTCGAGGACATGGCGCTCGAGACTCCCTTCGATCTCCTTGGCCTGTTCGAGGGCCGCGGCATTTCCGAACGCTTCAACATGGAAACTGGCGAACTGCCGAACCGTATCCGGCTCTACCGACGCCCGATCCTCGATTATTGGGCCGAAAACGAGGAAACCCTGGGCGATATCATCACCCATGTGCTGATCCACGAGATTGGTCACCATTTCGGCTTGAGCGACGACGATATGGAGCGCATCGAAGCCAGCGCCGATGCTGCCGCACAGCGCTGATCGGCTTGACGCCTACTGCTCGCCGAGCTTCATGTCCGGATGATAGTCCTTGCCCTCCACGGTCTTCGTGACCGCCTGCCCACACTGCATTTCGCCGGTCGTGGCGTTGAAGGCATAGCTCGGCGAACCATGAAGCTCCCACCCCTTGTTCAGCGCAGCCGTCACCTTATGGCAGAAGGAAGCGTCGTCGGGGCCGGTGAGAAAACGGTAGAGTTTCATGGAGCGTTCTTTCGTTCGGTTAGGAATTTCGCCTTGGCAACAAGTTTCTCGGCCTCCACAAGGTGAAGGCGTTCCACCATCTGGCCGTTGAGATTGATGACATTGAGATGTCGCGCTTCCGGCTTCGCAAAGGCGGCGATGATCGTTTCAGCATCTTTCACCGCTTCCGGATCCGGTCCGAAATGCCGGTTGGCGGGCTCGATCTGGGCGGGATGGATCAGCATTTTCCCGGAAAAGCCCATGACGCGGCCTTGCCTGCATTCTGCCTCGAGAGCCTCCGTGTCCCGGAAATCGTTGAAGACGCTGTCTATGATGTCGATCCCATGGGCTCTGCCGGCCAGCACGATCTGCATCAGCCAGGGCACAAGATAGCCGCGACCCGGCTGCGACAGCACGCCGGTCTCCTTACGCAGGTCGTTGAGACCGACGACGAAACATTGGAGCCGTTCATCGGCAGCTCCGATCGCTGACGCGTTCAAGACGCCTTTCGGCGTTTCGATCATCGCCCATATGGCAAGATCGTCCGGAGCGCCGGCTTCCGAGAGAATATCCGCCACGGACTGTATCTGGGCCACCTGCTCAACCTTGGGAACCAGCACCACGTCCGGAGAGATTTCCACCGCAAGATCCATGTCTGCCTTGCCGAATTGGGTGTCGAGCGCATTGATGCGGACGACCCGTTCCACTCCTTGCAGCGGATTGTCCTTGAACAACCGGCGCAGATTCTCACGCGCCTCGGCTTTCTTCTCCGGCGCGACGGAATCTTCGAGGTCGAAGATCACGGCGTCGCAGTCGAGGGTCCGGATCTTTTCCAGAGCCCTCTGATTGCTGGCCGGCACGCTCAAAACCGAACGGCGAAACCGGAAGGGAGCGAAATTGATGTCGGTCAAGGAAGTCATCACGGCTTTCTGTCAATCTTTTGAAGTCCCGGCAATACCGCAATGCGCAAAACCCCTTGCAAGAAAGGGCGCGAGAGCCCACATTCTTCAACGAGAAAGGTTTGGATCATGCATAATATTCGCGTTTTCTTCGTCATCGTATCGGCGATTGCCTTGTTCGCCATGGCAGCGCTTCTGACGGCGTCACTCACTGTCGCCTTTGCCGGTATTCTTGCAGTTCTTTCCATCGGACGAGCAGTTTCAGCGCGGCTGAAGCCGGTTCCGGTGCGGGCGAAGACGGACAAGCGCGAGATGCATGTCTGGAACGACGGACGCGGAACGATCATAGACCTGTAAACCGGAAACGCCCTTTAAAGGCTAAAAGGCGCTGAAAACCAGCACATCGGCGTACCGGTTCCAGGCAAACAGCCCTTCAAATCCTTGTCGATTTGCTTTATGGCAGCTTCCGCAGATTAGTCCATGTGGAGGCAGATCGTGGAAAAATTCACCAAACTCACCGGCGTCGCAGCGCCGCTTCCGGTCGTGAATATCGATACGGACATGATCATTCCGAAGGACTACCTCAAGACGATCAAGCGCACCGGCCTCGGCAAAGGCCTCTTTGCGGAAGCCCGTTACACCGAAGACGGCGCTGAAAACCCGGGTTTCGTGCTGAATAAGCCCGCATACAGAAATGCCAAGATTCTGGTGGCCGGCGACAATTTCGGCTGCGGCTCTTCCCGTGAGCATGCTCCCTGGGCGCTGCTCGATTTCGGCATTCGCTGCGTCATCTCAACCAGCTTCGCGGACATCTTCTATAATAACTGCTTCAAGAACGGCATTCTGCCGATCGTCGTCAGCCCGGAAGACTTGGAAAAGTTGATGGACGATGCCGAACGCGGCTCGAACGCGGTTCTCACGGTAGACCTAGAAGCTCAGGAAATCACCGGTCCGGACGGCGGCTCGATCCATTTCGACATCGATCCCGGCCGTCGCCACATCATGCTCGAAGGCCTCGACGACATCGCCTCGACCATGAAGAGTGATGCCGCAATCAGGAGCTTCGAGACCAAGAACCGCACCGAGCGCCCCTGGCTCTGATCGGACGCTCTCATGGTCAAGCGGATTTCCTCCGGATCGCCTTTTGAAGCGCGGATCGGTTATTCACGCGCAGTCGTGGACCGGGACATGGTCTACGTCTCCGGCACGACGGGCTACGATTATGCGAAGATGGAAATGCCGGACGATGTCGCCGCCCAGACGCGCAACGCGCTCGGCACCATCGAAAAAGCACTGAAGGAGGCCGGAAGCGGTCTGCAAGATATCGTGCGTGTGCGTTATTACTTGGTCGATATGGTCGACTATGACGCCGTCGTTGATGTGCTCGGTGCAACCTTTTCTGAAGTCCGTCCCGCCGCGACCATGGTCGTCTGCGGCCTCACCACGCCTGAAATGAAAATCGAAATCGAAGTCACCGCCCGCATTGGCGCCGGTAGTTCCTGAACTTTTCCAGCCTCGTCCTCGACAGGCTCGGACGAGGTTTCGCCAGGCGCGAGATCCGCGCGGGAGGACCTGAGCCTGAAAAAACCAAGGACACCACAAGATATGGCAAAGAACCTCTTCCTCCTTCCCGGCGACGGTATCGGCCCTGAGGCCATGGGCGAAGTCCGCAAGATCATCGCTCATATGAACAGCGCCATGCAGGCCGATTTCGTGCTCGACGAAGGCTTGGTCGGGGGCTCAGCCTATGATGCTCACGGTGTCGCTATTTCCGAGGAAGACATGGCCAAGGCCATGAAGGCGGATGCGGTGCTCTTTGGCGCCGTCGGCGGGCCGAAATGGGATCATGTTCCTTACGAGGTCCGCCCGGAAGCCGGCCTGCTGCGTCTGCGCAAGGACTTGGAGCTCTTCGCCAATCTGAGACCTGCCATCTGCTATCCGGCTCTCGCATCCGCTTCGTCTCTGAAGCCGGAACTGGTCGAAGGTCTCGACATTCTGATCGTTCGCGAACTGACTGGCGGCGTCTATTTCGGCGAACCGAAGGAAATCATCGATCTCGGCAATGGACAGAAGCGCGGCATCGACACGCAGGTTTACGATACCTACGAGATTGAGCGGATTGCCGGCGTTGCCTTCGAGCTGGCCCGTACCCGCGGCAATGCCGTCTGCTCCATGGAAAAGCGCAACGTCATGAAGTCCGGCGTGCTCTGGAACCAAGTGGTCACCGAAACCCACAAGCGCTCCTATTCGGACGTAAAACTCGAACACATGCTGGCCGATGCCGGCGGCATGCAGCTGGTGCGCCAACCGAAGCAGTTTGACGTCATCGTTACGGACAATCTGTTCGGCGACATGCTTTCCGACGTCGCGGCAATGCTGACCGGCTCGCTCGGCATGCTGCCGTCCGCTTCGCTCGGCGCGCCCGACGCCAAGACGGGCAAGCGCAAGGCGCTTTATGAACCTGTCCACGGCTCGGCCCCCGACATCGCCGGCCAGGGCATTGCCAACCCGATTGCTATGATCGCCTCCTTTGCCATGTGCCTGCGTTATTCCTTCAACATGATCAAGGAAGCGGAAAATCTGGAAAAGGCGATCGCCAACGTGCTGGATCAGGGCATCCGTACCGGCGACATCATGGCCGAGGGCTGCCGCAAAGTGGGCACGTCCGAAATGGGCGACGCGATCCTCAAGGAGTTCGTCAGCCTCTCCGCCTGATGCCCTACCGGTCTTTCCGCAAAGAGCGGAAAGACCCTTTCGCCGTTTTGTTTTCAGCGTCTGGCTACCCATATCGAGAAATCTATGGGAGAGAGCACGGGGATCGCTCCCGCGCCACGGATAAAGGCTGATGAAACGGACAATCGAAAAACTGAAACACCGCCGCTATCGCTACCGTTCAGGGTCTTCCTCGCCCCGGTGGTGGTCCTACGCGCTGGTTACGGTCAACCTGATCCTGATCGCCTTTTTCCTGCTGGACGCTCCTGTCGGTTCCTATGCGGCCCATACCCGCAACCTTCTGAAGCCTTTTGGGGAAACCATTACCGACCTCGGCAAATCCGGCTGGATCCTGTTTGGAAGCGCTGTCATTTTCTTTGAGGCGCTGGCGGTCATCCGGCTTGCACCGACGCTGAAGACACGTTTCCAGGCAATGCTCGTCAGCCATATGGCCATCTACCTCTTTATCTGCGTTGCCGGCTCAGGCCTGGCGGTCAACCTCTTGAAGCGCGTCATTGGGCGCGCACGCCCCGTTCTTTACGAAGAGTGGAGTTCATACGGGTTCAATCCCTTTTCCGGCTCCCGCTTCGAGAGCTTTCCCTCCGGCCATGCGACGACTGTAGGGGCATTTCTGATGGCCATGGCCATCCTTGCCCCACCCTACAGGCTTCTTTTTCTGGTCATGAGCCTTTGGGTCGGTTTCTCGCGCGTCATCGTCGCCGCCCACTATCCAAGCGACGTCATCGCCGGCCTTTCCTTTGGCGCCTGGTTCTCGATTCTCATGGCAATCGTGTTCTCGCGTTATGGTTTGCTGTTCAGGCAGGAGCCGGGCGGGTGGCCGGTTTTACGCCGACCGATACCCTTGATCATGCGCCCTGACCGCTCAAATGCGTCTTTCCCGCCGCGCGGAATGCCGCCAAAGCGTGAGGAAAAGGCTTGAATGAAAGAAGGCCCGGCGCAATTTCCTGCACCGGGCCTTCTCCTTATCGGTTCCTTGCTGTGAAGGACTATTCGGCGTGGATATCCCGGTCCTTGGTTTCCGGCAGGAAGAGCAAGCCGATCACCAGCGTGATGCCCGCAAATACAATCGGATACCAGAGGCCGTAATAGATATCGCCCTTGGCGGCACTCATAGCGAATGCCGTTGCCGGCAGAAGACCGCCGAACCAGCCGTTGCCGATATGATAGGGCAGCGACATGCCGGTATAGCGGATGCGGGTCGGGAAGAGTTCGACCAGCAGTGCCGCGATCGGGCCGTAGACCATGGTAACGTAGATTACCAGCACCGTGAGGATGGCGATGATCGTCACCCAGTTGACCGCCTGCGGATCTGCTACCATCGAGAAGGCGCCGGAGTTCGGGACGGTATAAACTGCCATCTCCGTCACGCCCGTGGCTTCTTGTGCCGTCAGCAGCTTCTGCGAGACGAGATCCGGGCCGGAAACCGAGGCCTTGTTGCCGGCGCGAATGGCGGCAGCATCAAGCTTCAGTTCCGGATTGGCTGCAACGAAGGCATCAAGTTTTGCATCCGGCACCTTGGAGGCAGCGCGTGCCAGCGGATAACCGCTCGTCTGCAGGGCAATGTTCACCTGCTTCTGGAATGCTCCATCCTTGGCCTTTGCATCGGCACCGGCGGCGATGGCGTCATAGCTGGTGATCGTCGAATCGCCGATCTTGACCGTAGCAGGTTGTCCAGCCGGCCCTGCAACGACATCGTAAGGCACCGAATTGCGCGTCAGGTAAGCCGTCGCAATATCGCAAGAGGTGGTGAATTTAGCAGTGCCGGTCGGGTTGAACTGGAATTTGCAGTCGCCCGGAGCTGCCGTCACTGTCGCCCGCACGGTTTCCTGAGCCTGCGCCAGAGCCGGATTGCCGGCCCAGGTCATAGCCTTGAACAGCGGGAAATAGGTCACCATGGCCAGAAGTAGGCCCGCCATGATGATTGGCTTGCGTCCGATCTTATCGGAAAGCCAGCCGAAGAAGACGAAGAAGCCGGTGCCCAGAAGAAGCGACGCGGCAACCATCAGGTTTGCGGACTGCGCATCAACCTTGAGAATATTCTGAAGGAAGAACAGCGCGTAGAACTGGCCGGAATACCAGACGACGGCCTGGCCGACCACGGCGCCGAACAGGGCGAGAAGTGCGATCTTCGCATTCCGCCACTGGCCGAATGCCTCGGTGAGCGGCGCTTTCGATCCCTTGCCCTCTTCCTTCATTTTCTTGAAGGCAGGCGATTCGTTCATCTTCAGGCGGATCCAGACCGAAACGCCGAGCAGGATGACCGAGAGAAGGAACGGAACGCGCCAGCCCCAGGCTGCAAACGCTTCTTTTCCCACGAGCAGCTGGATGCCGAGGATGACGAGCAGCGACAGGAACAGGCCAAGCGTCGCCGTGGTTTGAATCCAGGACGTGAAGAAGCCGCGTCGGCCATGCGGCGCATGTTCGGCGACATAAGTCGCAGCACCGCCATATTCGCCGCCGAGCGCCAGACCCTGTAGCATGCGCAGGGCAATCAGAAGAATGGGGGCCGCGATCCCGATGGAGGCTGCGCCCGGCAAAATGCCGACCAGGAAGGTCGAAAGACCCATGATCAGAATGGTGACGAGGAAGGTGTATTTGCGTCCGACGAGGTCGCCGAGACGGCCGAACACAAGCGCCCCGAAAGGACGGACCAGGAAGCCCGCTGCAAAGGCCAATAGAGCAAAGATGTTCCGGGTCGTTTCCGGATACTGGCTGAAGAAGGCAGCGCCGATGAAGGTTGCCAATGAGCCGTAAAGATAGAAGTCATACCATTCGAAAACAGTGCCGAGCGACGAGGCGAAGATAACCTTCTTCTCCTCTCGCGTCATACCGCCGGTTCTTACCTCGGCGGTCGTTGCGACATTAGCCATTGTCGTCCTCCCAAAGAATAAACTCGCGTGCCGGCTCCGTGTCCTTTTCCCTCCTGGACATGAATAAGGCGACGCATTGTCGCAGATTGGCAGAATTCTGGCCAAAGGAAGAGAGATGCTTTGGGATTATGACTTTCGTCTAATACCGCGATTTCCTCGAACTGAAATGGTGCGGTGCAGTGTCGTAGCTGCGCCGACAATGCAGGCCTCGCTTGACTCATGGCGAAAATCTTCTAAACACCTTCGCGAACGGAAAGACACATCTATGCGTGCTTGCGAATTCGACATCGCTGCCTTCGCACTGCCGGCTGCTCAGCTCGGGCAGCGCGGATGTTTTTCCGCTTTCTTCAAAACCATGGCCAAAACGACGACGAAAACCGTCTGACGTCTCTGGCCGCCGCTCTCTCCCCGGCAAGGCCGGGGACCAGGAATACGCGGACAAGATCCCGCGGCTTCCCCCTCACCGGATCGAGGAGAGACAGAAAGAGAGCAAGAAAATGGGTTTCAAGATTGCAGTCGCCGGGGCAACCGGCAATGTCGGCAGGGAAATGCTGACTATTCTTTCCGAACGCGGCTTTCCAGCGGATGAGGTTGTGGCGCTCGCTTCCGCTCGTTCCCAGGGCACCGAAGTGTCCTACGGGGACCGGACGCTGAAGGTTTCCAATCTCGAAAACTACGACTTTTCGGACACCGACATCTGCCTGATGTCGGCCGGCGGCGAGATCTCCAAGAAGTGGTCGCCCAAGATCGGCGCCCAGGGCTGCGTCGTCATCGATAACTCGTCTGCCTGGCGCTACGACTCGGAAGTGCCGCTAATCGTGCCGGAAGTGAACCCGGATGCGATCGATGGATTTACCAGGAAAAACATCATCGCCAACCCGAACTGCTCGACCGCTCAACTCGTCGTCGCGCTGAAGCCGCTCCACGACTTCGCCAAGATCAAGCGCGTCGTGGTTTCCACCTACCAGTCCGTTTCCGGTGCAGGCAAGGAAGGCATGGACGAGCTCTTTACCCAGACCCGCGCCGTTTTTGTCGCCGACCCGGTCGAGACGAAGAAGTTCACCAAGCGCATCGCCTTCAACGTCATCCCGCATATCGATGTCTTCATGGAAGACGGGTATACGAAGGAGGAATGGAAGGTGCTGGCCGAAACCAAGAAGATGCTTGACCCGAAGATCAAGGTAACCTGCACGGCCGTGCGCGTCCCCGTCTTCATCGGTCATTCGGAATCGGTCAACATCGAGTTCGAAAACGAGATCACCGCCGACCAGGCCCGCGATATCCTGCGCGAAGCTCCGGGCTGCCTGGTGATCGACAAGCACGAAAACGGCGGCTACATCACGCCTTACGAGTGCGCCGGTGAAGATGCCACCTACATCTCCCGCATTCGCGAAGATGCAACGGTTGAAAACGGTCTCAATATGTGGGTCGTTTCCGACAACCTGCGCAAGGGTGCCGCGCTGAACGCCGTGCAGATTGCCGAGCTTCTCGTCAATCGGGGGCTGATCAAGCCGCGCAAGGCAGCCGCCTGAAAGCGATTAATTTATTAAACATGTTAGGATAGAAACCCTGCCAGAAATGGCGGGGTTTTCTCTCCGAATCATCGCGCATCACGAACTGTTCATGAACGGGTGAGTTGCGAAAGTTTGCAACCACCGCCATAAGGCCGAAAAACACATCCTCCGGACGCTGCGGCCAGGCGATCCGGCTGACCACGGGTTAACTGCATGAAGAAGATTTTGCTGGCAGGATTGATTGCAACCGGTTTGACCACCACTCCGGCTTTTGCAGCGCTTCAATGCGGTAACGACTCATCCGGCTTTGCCCGGTGGGTCGACGAGTTCAAGCGCGTGGCTCCGGCGAATGGCATCAGCCCGTCGGTAGTGGAAAAAGCCTTCGCCGGCGTCTCTTATAACCGCGAAACGATCCGAGCCGATCGGGGTCAGAAAAGCTTCAAGCTCTCCTTTGACGAATTCATGCGCAAACGTGGCGGGGCCGCCATCATCTCCCGCGGCAAAAGCATGAAGTCCGGCAATGCATCCCTCTTCGCCTCGATCGAACGCCGTTACGGCGTGCCGGCCGGACCGCTCCTTGCCATCTGGGGCATGGAGACCGGCTTCGGCGGCTTCATGGGCAATCAACATACGCTGTCTGCCGTCGCAACGCTGGCTTATGACTGCCGCCGTTCGGCCTACTTCACGGAACAGCTCTACGCCGCTCTCCAGCTCGTCGCTCGCGGAGACCTGAGCACCTCGGCCAAGGGTGCGGCTCACGGCGAGATCGGCCAAACCCAGTTCCTGCCGCTAAACGTCGTACGCTACGGCGCCGATGGGGACGGGGATGGCCATATCGATATGGTTCGCTCGCGCGCCGACGCGCTTGCCTCGACCGCCAATTTCCTGCGTGGACATGGCTGGCGAGCCGGTGCCGGCTACCAGCCCGGGGAACCGAATTTCGGTGCCATCCAGGGCTGGAATGCCGCAAGCGTCTATCAGCGGGCGATCGCCTATATCGGCGCCGAGATCGACGGTCGGTAACTCGGAAAAATCAGGTCAGGCCGACGCCTGTTCGGCCTGAAGGCGCGGATCGTCCAGCTCCGGACGAATGAAGTCGCCCTTCTCGTTCATCACCCACAATTCGCCGGTCGAGATGTCGAACCAGGCACCATGGATGCTGAGTTCGCCTTTCTCGCAGCGTTTGCGCACGAACGGAAATGTTTCGAGATTGGCGATCGAGTTGCGGATCGACACGCGTTCAAGTGCCGTCTGCCGCTCGGCCTGGGTCATAAAATCATTGCTTTGGATCAGTTCGGCCGCCGGCCGGACCAGCGCCATCCACCGACCGATGAAGTCGCCGGGCGAAAGCGGCTCCATCGCCGGATCGAGCGCTGCCCGGATTCCGCCACAGCGGCCATGGCCCATTACTACGATATTCTCGATCTCCAGCACCTGTACCGCGTATTCCACCGCCGCCGAAGTGGCGTGAAACTGACTGTCCGGCTCATAGGGCGGTACCATGTTGGCGACGTTGCGGACCACGAAAAGTTCGCCCGGGCCGCAATCGAAAATAGTTTCCGGCGCAGCGCGGGAATCGCAACAGGCAATGAGAAGCGCGTGGGGTTTCTGTCCGGTTTCGGCCAGCACCCGGTAGCGTTCGCGTTCGTCGGCGTAACGCCCGCTCATGAAACTGCGGTAGCCCGCTAGAAGTCTGTCTGGAAAATCCGTCATGGGGAAAACGATTATAGCGGCAGGCGCCTAATTTCAACGGTCATTTGTGCAGTTGCTAAGATGAGAACCGAATCACCGCTTCGCCCGTTGCAGCGGGTGCACGAGCCTGCGCATCTGTACCATCGCCATCGGCGTGGAGAGGCTGGAAGCGTCGGTCTCCAATGTCAGTTCGTCGCCTCCCCGCTTGGCCGTGCGCGCCAGAATCTCGAAGACGCTTGCCGTCGCAAGCTGCAGCGCCTTTTCCTCTTCCATGCCTGCCAGAATACGCCCCAGGAAAAGTGCGCTGAGGAGATCGCCGAGGCCGTTCGGCGGATTGTCGATCAGCCGATGTTCGGCAAGCAACGCATGTTTTCCGGTGAGATAGAGATTGCCTGTGCCGCCTGCCATCATCGGAACGGCAGAGGTCACCAGAATGCGGGGCGGTCCGAGCGCGATCGCTGCGTCCATGATCTCGTTGTTGGTTTCCAGTGGCGCCCCTGAAAGCCAGGCAAGCTCATAACGATTGGGCGTGGCAATGGTGGCAAGCGGAATGAGTTCGTCGCGGATCGCCTCCGCGGTCGGCTGCGGGATATAGAGCCCGCCGAGGTCGCCCATCACCGGGTCGCAGACATAGAGGAGTTGCGGATTCTTCTCCCTCAAGGCCCGAACCAGCCGAGCCACCGAACGCGGCTGGGCTGCATTTCCAAAATAGCCCGTCAGGACGGCCTTTACCTCACCCAGCCATGGCGCGCGGATGAGATCGTCTATAGCTTTGTCGAAATCCGATTCGTGGAAAGTCAACCTCGTGGAAGGCCCATGACCCGGATGCCAGGGAAGAACGATGGTTGGCATTGCCCACACTGGATATCCAAGCGTTTCCAAGGCGAAAACGGCGGCGCGATTGCCGACGGAGCCGCGGATGACGTGGCTGGAAATGACGATGACGGCATTGCTGTTGTCCTGCATGGATCCGCTTTCCGACTTCAATGGCCTGTTGATGGTTTCTTCGCACCGCTGTGTCAATAATAGTCGAGAAGAATGCGGCAACCTCGCATGCGGACATGGATCGGCCACGTTGCCGCAAGATGACAGAGCATGAAATAATTCGGTTTAATCAAAAAAGGGGAGGGAGAAAATATGGCCGTCAGGCAGAATCCGAAGCGTGAAAAACAGATTGAAAACGCGCGCAAGGTTGCCACCCAGGACAAGGGACCGCTTCTGGACCCCCTCATCCTGTTTGGCCGAGCCAGCAATGACGACCTTGAGAACTATACTCCTGAAATGCTGGCCCTATCCGCAAGGCACGCGGCCGAACGGTTGAATGCTTGGCCACGGGTCAGGGCGGATATCACGGTAACGCCTATAGCCGGGGTGGAGCCCAAAGGCGTGCCGGTTTCCGTCTTGACGATTGTCGATCGGAACATGCCTTTCCTTTTCGATTCAGTCATGGGTGAGGTGACGGCCACCCACCGTGATCTGATGCTGGCCGTTCACCCGATATTGCTTCTTGAGCCAGGCAAGGAGCCGGTGCTTCGCTCTAATGAGAATCCTGGGAATCCAGCTCATCACGTAAGCCTGATACAGATCCATATCGCGCCACTCTCGCAGGAGCAGTCAACGGCGCTGACAGAACGCCTTGGTTACATCCTGGATCAGGTGCACCTGTCCATCTCCGATTGGAGCGCGATGCTGGATGTTCTCAAGGGCGCCGCCGGCCAACTCAACAATTCGACCAGCCGTCGGAAGGCCGATCGCGAAGAGGCGATCGCATTCCTGGAATGGCTGCGCGACGACAATTTCACTTTTCTCGGCATGCGGGAATATGTCTATTCCGGCAAAGGCCCCGAAGCGAAGGTGGAGCGCGGCAAAGGCCGTGGTCTGGGCATATTGTCCGACCCGGACGTCCTGGTGTTGCGCCAGGGCAAGGACGCCGTGACGACCACACCGGAAATCCTTGAATTCCTCGATGGACCGGATTTCCTGATCGTCACGAAAGCAAACGTGAAATCCGTGGTCCATCGTCGGGCTTATATGGACTATGTCGGCGTCAAGCGTTTCGACGAGAATGGCGAGGTCGTCGGAGAACTGCGCATCGTCGGCCTCTTCACGGCCACCGCCTATACCCACTCCGTTCGCGATATCCCGCTCCTGCGCGCCAAGGCCGCCAGAATTGAGGAACACTTCGGCTTCGATCCGGACAGCCATTCAGGCCGCATGCTGGCAAATACGCTGGAATCCTATCCGCGTGACGACCTTTTCCAGATCGACACCGACCTGCTTGCTCGCTTCTGCGAGCAGATCATGGAATTGAGCGAACGGCCTCGTGTACGCGCGCTGCCACGCATCGATCATTTCGATCGGTTCGTTTCGGTGATCATTTACGTTCCGCGGGAGGATTACAATTCTCTGGTGCGTGAAAAGGTGGGCGACTATCTCGCAAATATCTACGACGGGCATATCTCTGCCTACTATCCGGCCTTTCCGGAAGGCGGTTTGGCCCGCGTACACATGATCGTAGGTCGACGCGGCGGCAAGACTCCACGTGTTCCGCAGGCAAAGCTCGAAGAGGCAATCCGACTTATCGCGACCCCTTGGGAGGATCGTTTTGCGGCCTTGGCAAAACAAGGCCCTCGCCTCTCCGTAACGCAGGCCTTCCAGGAAGCCTTTTCCCCCGAGGAAACCTTTGAGGATCTTCCCGATATCGTCGCCTGCGCTGCCGGTGAAACGATCCGCATCGCCTTCTATCGCCGCCCCGCCGATACTGCCGCCACCGTTTCGCTGAAGATTTTCCACAAGGGCCGGCACCTCTCGCTCTCCCGCCGTGTACCGCTTCTTGAAAACCTGGGTTTCCATGTGGTCAGCGAGCAGACTTTCGAACTCAATGTCGGGTTGGGGAGTGATCGCAAATTGGTCGTACTGCACGACATGGAATTGCAGGTTAATAATGCGCGGGAAATCGACCTTTCCCATGAAGGCATGTTACTGGAGGAGGCCTTCCTATCGGCTTTCGATGGCGCAATCGACAATGATGGTCTGAACCGGCTGGTGCTGCTCGCCGGACTTTCCGCACGAGAAGTCACTGTGTTGCGAGCCTATTCCCGATATCTTCGCCAGACCGGGATCGTATACTCGCAAAATTACATCGCCGACACGCTGAACAAATACCCTGCCATCTCGGCCGCCATCTTCCGTCTCTTCCGCGACGGCTTCGATCCGAAGCTTGGAGAAAAGGTGCGGGTGAAGAAGCTGACGGAAGCCCATGCCGAGATCGAAGCCGCTCTCGGTAACGTCCCGAACCTCGACGAGGACCGGACGCTGCGCCGTTTCGTCAACGCCGTCGATGCCACCCTGAGGACGAACTATTTCCAGCGCGACGCCCAAGGATCACCAAAGCGAATGTTGGCCTTCAAGCTCGATCCAAAACTCCTCGACGGGCTGCCTGAGCCAAAACCGTTCCGAGAGATCTTCGTTTACGGCACCGAGGTCGAAGGCGTGCATTTGCGCTTCGGCAGAGTTGCACGCGGCGGCTTGCGCTGGTCGGATCGTGGCGAGGATTACCGAACCGAGGTTTTGGGCCTAGTGAAGGCCCAGCAGGTCAAGAACGCGGTCATCGTACCGGTGGGCGCCAAAGGGGGGTTCTTCCCCAAGATGCTGCCCGTCGGAGGCTCCCGCGACGAGGTCTTTAACGCCGGACGGGAAGCCTACAAGACCTATATCAGAACGTTGCTCTCTATCACCGACAACATCGTCGATGGCGAAATCGTACCGCCGGCGGATACGATGCGCATCGACGGCGACGACCCCTATTTTGTCGTAGCGGCCGACAAAGGCACCGCCACCTTCTCCGACACCGCCAACGGATTGGCCCAGGAAGCCGGCTTCTGGCTGGACGACGCCTTCGCCTCAGGGGGCTCCGCCGGCTACGACCACAAGAAGATGGGCATTACCGCCCGCGGCGCCTGGGAGGCCGTCAAGCGGCATTTCCGCGAGAAGGACATCGACATCCAGACCACGCCCTTCACTGTGGCTGGTGTCGGAGATATGTCCGGCGACGTTTTTGGCAACGGAATGCTGCTGTCCCGCAAGATCAGGCTCATTGCCGCCTTCGATCATCGTGACATCTTCATCGATCCTGATCCGGACACTGAAAAGTCCTTTGTCGAACGCGAGCGCCTCTTCGCCCTGCCGCGGTCGAGCTGGCAGGATTACGACCGGACGACGATGTCCAAAGGCGGTATGATCATTTCGAGAGCCGAGAAGGCCGTTAGGCTGACCCCGGAAGCGGCCGCAGCGATCGGCATCGACAAGACGACGGCAACGCCTTTCGAGATCATGACGGCGATCCTGAAGAGCCCCGTAGACCTGCTCTGGTTCGGTGGCATCGGCACCTATATCAAGGCCGCTTCCGAAGCCGACACCGAAGTGGGCGACCGCGCCAACGATCCGATCCGCATTACTGCGGCGGACGTGCGTGCGAGCGTGATCGGCGAGGGTGCCAATCTTGGCGTCACCCAAAAGGGCCGCATCGCTTATTCGCTCGCCGGCGGGCGCTGCAATTCGGACGCGATTGACAATTCCGCGGGCGTCAATTCCTCGGACGTCGAGGTCAACATCAAGATCGCGCTCAACTCGGCGATGCAGGACGGTCGGTTGACGCGGGAGAAGCGCAACCAGCTTCTCTCCTCGATGACCGACGAGGTGGCCGGGCTCGTTCTGCGCAACAATTATCTTCAGCCGCTGGCAATCTCCCTTACCGAGAGAAAGGGCGTCGCCAACCGGGAAGAACTGTCACGCCTCATGTCCGTGCTTGAGAGCCAGGGCCTCCTGAACCGTAAGGTGGAAACGCTTCCCGATGACAACGAACTGGCCGAACGGTATCTTTCCAACCGCCCCCTGACCCGGCCGGAAATCGGTATTCTGCTCTCCTATTCGAAGATCGTCCTGTTCGACGCACTGATCGACAGCTCCATCCCGGACGATCCCTATTTTTCTGCCGTGCTGAAAGCTTATTTCCCGGCAAAGATGCAGAAGCCCTACGCAGCCGATATCGAAAATCATCGCCTGCATCGGGAGATCGTGGCAACCGCCTTGGCCAATGAGGCCATCAATCGGGGTGGGCCCGGTTTCGTACAGCTGATGAGTGACGTGACGGGCGCTGCGGCATCAAATGTCGTCAAGGCAGCTTTTCTGGCACGCGACAGTTTCGACCTGCCGAAGCTGTGGGCGGAAATCGATGCATTGGACGGCCGGATTTCGGGCCAGGTCCAAAACGATCTCTACGCCCGCACCACGCTGATCTTCGCGGAAGCGACCCGGCTCATTCTTCAGACGCAGGTCGGCGCCGGCGATATGACCGGTGCCATGAGCCGGCTCAGAGCCGCAATTAAGGGCCTGCGTTCCTCCATCACCGCCGGAAGCATTCTGGAAACCGCGGCACAGGCCACGGAGTTCGAGGCACAGGGCGTCCCTTCGGCGGTCGCACGGGAAATCCTGCTGTTGCCAACCCTGGTTCTCCTGCCCGAAATCATGCTGGTTGCCAATCGTACCGGCGAGACCATGGCGCGCGCAACGGAAAGCTACTTCGCTGTCACCGAGACGTTCCGCATCAATCGGCTGATCGGTGCCGGCGAGCGAATTGCCACCTCAGATCACTACGAGAGTCTGGCGCTTTCACGCAGCCTGCAGCAGATCGCCTCAGCCCGACGTGACATCATCATCGCCGCCCTCACGGCTCATCCAAAGGAAAAGAAGCCGCTGCAGGCGTGGGTTGGCAATGACCGGACGCGCGTGAACCGCATCGGAGCAGAACTTATGGCTCTGAGCGAGGGCAGCGATCTCACGCTTCCCAAGATCACCGTTGCCGCCGGGCTTCTCGGAGATCTCGCACGCGGACCGGCAATCTAGCAAAGGGGAGAGGCCGCAGACCGTCCGGCGGTCCCCACCATGATCATGGCATTCCAGGCGGGGCATAACGCAGCTATGTCCCCTGGACGACTTGTTTACCAGAATGACCTTCATCGCTTGAAGAGGTTTGAGCGCTCTGATCCGGGGGGTAAAATGGCTGTTCATGTGATTGAGGAAGCGCCGGCGAAATCCAGCCGGCGCGGTATCTGGGGCTGGATGCTCTTCGACTGGGCAGCTCAGCCCTTTTTTACCGTCGTCACGACCTTCGTGTTCGGCCCCTATTTCGTCGCCCGATTGACCAGTGACCCTGTCTCGGCACAGGCAGCCTGGAGCAATATGGCGACGATCTCCTCGATCACCATTGCCATACTGTCACCGATCCTCGGCTCGATCGCCGATCAATCGGGTCCTCGAAAGCCATGGATCGCGTCTTTCGCCGCGGTCAAAATCACCTGCGTCGCTATGTTGTGGTTCGCAGCGCCCGGCTCCCCGATCATTTGGCCGCTGATTTTCATGATCCTGGCCTCCATCGCAGCCGAGTTTTCCACCGTCTTCAACGATTCCATGATGCCGCGCCTCATCAGCAAGGACGAGGTCGGCAGGGTTTCGAATGTCGCCTGGGGCCTCGGTTATCTCGGCGGCATGATCGTGCTGATCGCAGTGGTGGCGCTCCTCGCAGCAAGCCCGGATACCGGGTTGACCCTGATCGGCATTCCCCCGCTGTTCGGGCTCGACCCTCATCTCGGAGAAGACGCCCGCATTACCGGCCCGATCGCGGCGCTTTGGTATTTCCTCTTCATTCTTCCCATGTTTTTCTTCACGCCCGACACCAGAAAGGCGATGCCCTTTGCAGAGGCTGTACGCTCCGGCTTGCAGGAGCTTGCAGGAACTGTCCGTGAATTGAAGCAGAGGGCGGGCATTTCCAGGTTCTTGATCGCGCGCATGCTCTATCAGGACGGCGTCAACGGCGTGCTGATCCTTGGCGGCACCTTCGCTGCTGGAATGTTCGGTTGGGCCACGATAGAAATCGGCATCTTCGGAATCCTGCTGAACGTGGTTGCCATCTTCGGCTGCATTGCCGCCGGTGCGCTCGACAAGGCGATGGGATCGAAGCGTGTCGTCTCAGCGAGCCTCGTATGCCTGCTGATTGCAACCCTCGGCATTGTCTCGACGGGCCCAGGTTTCGTCTTCTTCGGCATGCTTCCGCTGCCCATGGACGACGGAGGAGGGTTGTTCGGAACAGCTGCTGAAAAAGCCTATCTGCTCTTCGGCCTGTTGATAGGCGTCGCCTTCGGCCCTGTGCAGGCTTCGTCGCGCTCCTATCTTGCCCGCAGCGTCAGTTCTTCCGAAGCAGGTCGGTTTTTCGGGATCTACGCGCTGTCGGGCCGGGCTACCAGTTTCATGGCGACACTCTTCTTTTCGCTGGCCACCTATGCGACCGGATCGGCGCGGCTGGGAATGGCCACGCTGATCCTCTTCCTGCTGGCTGGTTTCCTCTTGCTGCTTACGACGCCATACCCGGCCGGTAACCCCGACGCAGCACCGGAATGATAGTCGGCTGATCAATGCCGGAAATGGCGCATGCCGGTAAAGACCATGGCAACGTTGTGCTCGTCGGCAGCGGCAATCACCTCATCGTCGCGCATCGAGCCGCCCGGCTGGATAACGGCCGTTGCGCCGGCCGCGATCGCCGATAGCAGGCCGTCGGCAAAGGGAAAGAAAGCCTCCGAGGCAACAGCTGAACCCTTGGTCATCGGTTCCGCCCAACCCATGGCCTTTGCCGCTTCCTCCGCCTTGATGGCGGCGATGCGTGCGGAATCTACCCGGCTCATCTGTCCGGCGCCGATGCCGGCGGTCTGGCCGTCCTTGGCATAAACGATTGCATTGGACTTCACGTGCTTGGCCACCTTGTAGGCGAACTTCATGTCTTCGAGCTCGCGCTCGCTCGGCGCCCGCTTCGTCACGACACGCAGATCGATATCCTCGATCATGCCGTTATCCCGGGTCTGGACGAGGAGCCCGCCTGAAACGGTCTTGGCGGTGATCCCCCGCGAGCGCGGGTCCGGCAGGCCGCCGGTCACCAGTAGCCGCAGGTTTTTCTTCGTGGCAATGATTGCCTTGGCTTCGTCCGAAACCTCGGGAGCGATGATCACTTCGGTGAACAGCTTGACGATTTCTTCGGCAGTCTCGCCGTCAAGAAGCTGGTTTAATGCGATGATGCCGCCGAAAGCGGAGGTGGAATCGCAGGCAAGCGCCCGCAGATAGGCGTCCTTCAAGCTCGGGCCCGTCGCCACGCCACAAGGATTGGCATGCTTGATGATGGCACAGGCCGGCGCCTTTGCGGGCGCAAACTCGGCAATTAGCTCGAAAGCCCCATCCGTGTCGTTGATGTTGTTGTAGGAAAGCTGCTTTCCTTGCAGAAGCTTGGCGGTGGCGACGCCGGGGCGGTTTTCGCCGGTAACGTAGAAGCCCGCGCTCTGGTGCGGGTTTTCGCCGTATCGCATCTCTTCTTTCAACACACCGCCAATCGTCCGGTAGCGTGGAATTTCGATGTCCAGCGCTTCGGCGAACCAGTTGGAGATCGCCGTGTCATAGGCCGCTGTGCGCGCATAGGCTTTGGCGGCAAGCTTCTGACGGAAGGCATAGACCGTTTGCCCATCGTTGGTCCGCAGCGCTTCGATGAGTGCAGGATAGTCGGAGGGATCGACGACGGTCGCGACATAGGCATGGTTCTTGGCTGAGGCGCGGATCATCGCGGGCCCGCCGATGTCGATATTCTCAACCGTGGTCGGATAATCGCCGCCGGCGGCGCGCACCTCTTCGAAGGGATAAAGATTGATGACGGCGAGATCGATGGCTTCGATCCCGTGCTCCTTCATCGCGGCCGCATGCTCCTGGTCGTCCCGGATGGCGAGAAGTCCGCCATGCACGGTCGGATGCAGCGTCTTTACGCGACCGTCCATGATTTCCGGAAAACCCGTCACTTCCGATACGTCGGTCACGGGAAGACCCGTCGCCGCGATCGCCTTGTGTGTTCCGCCTGTCGACAACAGCCTCACGCCCTGAGAGACCAAGGCCTCAGCGAGCTCTATGATGCCGGTCTTGTCGGAGACCGAAAGCAGCGCGGTGCGAATTTTGATACGATCGGGAGCAGGGATTTTTTTGGAAACGACGGCCATCGGTCTCTCCTGGGAACGCGCCATAGATCGGCACTGCGAAGGATTGCCGCCGTTAGCATAGCTTCTGCCCTCAGGGGAAGCCTATTCGCCGCGCCTCAGCATCCAACGGATTTCCGATATGTGCGGCAGGGAGAACTCGATGACGAGCTGCTGGCTCGGCCTGGCACCGGAAACATCCGCAAAAAAGATATCCTCGTCGATCAAGACCTGCAGGCCGGGAGCTGCGAAAACCCACGTTTCGCCATCCGCCGCGCGCATGACGACGCTTTCTTCATCACGTCGCAGGAGCGTAATCGCCGGGTGGATATGAAACCGTGCCGCTGCGCTGAAGGGATCGTCGTCGGCTGCCTCTCCTTCGGGCAGGAACAAGCGATCATGCCCCTTGATCTTGTTCCCCTTGGCGTTGAGTCCGATCTCGCGCTCGTGCAGATAGCCGAATTCGCGGACATAGCCATCGTGGATAGCCCGCAGCCAGTCGTTGCCATGCGGGTCGTCCCAGCGTTCCACCTCCACCTCCGATACGCCGCCAAGTAAGATCGGCCCCGCCAGCCTGGATCGGGCAACGCGGCCGGAGGATGTTTCATTGAGCGTCACGGTCGAATGGGCGGCGGTCGAGCGGGCGATCTGCCGGTAGGTACGGCTGCCATGTTTCGGCGCGCCGCTGTTGACGATGAAGCGGTGCCGGCCGGAGGACATTTCGAACGAAAGGCAGCCGGCATGAGCTCCGCGTGAAAGCTCCGTCGAAAGCGCATGCCCCGTATCGACGATCAGCGTGGTGCCTTCTGCCGAAAGCCGATGGTAATTCATGTGCGGCAGGGCCTTGAACGGCTTGCCGGCGGTTTCGTCGTACCGCAATACGGACATCAGCTCGCTTGCAGGCGTGGCACTGGCCCCGTTGAACAGAGCAAGATCACCATCCTGGTGACGGAAGAAACGCAGGGCGGGATACATTCGGTCGATTGTCGGGATGAGCTTCTGCGGCAGGTCGTGGCCCAGGTTGATATAGGTCTGTCGAAGCGGCAGAAGGTCGATGAGCAGGTCGAGCACCGTCCGCGGATTGCGCGATACATGGCCTCCGTCCGGCAGGATCTGGCGTTCCAGCTCCCGGTCGAGCCGATTGCCTTCGCGGCGGATATAGGCAGCCCGCGTCGGCATCGAGATCGAGGCCATGGCGAGCGCGATGCGGAGCCTCAGCCGGGTATCGCCTTCGGGCGTACAGCCGGCTATCTTCCGTAGGTAGCGTACCTGATAAGCTAGGCTTTTCATGAAGCGCCGGTAAAAACCCGCCTCGGCACCCTGCAAGACAACCGTGGAGTGGGAGAGCCAGGCGATCACCCGCTCGGCCGCCACATTTGCCTCCCATGCCAACCCCTTCGGCCGCCGACCGTAGAGTGCTATCCAGTCGGCCACCACCTGACGAACATGGGCACAGCTGGCTTCGGTCTTGTTGGTGCGGATATGCCTCAGCCAGGCAAAGGAGTGCAGCCGCTCGGCAAAGGCGCGAGATGGAAGCTCGACGGAAAAGGGCGAGCGCCCGTAAGTTTCCAGAATACGGCCGGCTAACGGAAAGCGGCCTTCAAGGATCTCTTCCGCGACAAAAGGATCGAGCGACCTCAAGTCCGTGGGTGCAACGATCAACCGGTCGGGAACGTGGAGAGAAAAAGAGGTGGCAGCCAGACGCAATCCGGCGGACCGCCGGCAAAAGCGGCGCCAGATTTCCCGCAAGCCGTAGGAGAAGAGCCTCCGGCGATCTGCGAGCCGCATGGTCAATCTAGAACACTCCGCAGGATTCGATCTCCAGCCGGTCGGCCGGAATCACTTTAGCTCATTCGAAACAATGGGCTTGTATGGTGAACAAAGCCTTACTGGCGCTGAAGCACGCTTGCGAAGAATCCGTCCATTCCACCTGCGAATTCGTCGTCGCCTGGTAACATTGCCGGCGTCGTTCGGAATTCGCCAAGCGGAGAGATCGCCTCTTGCAAGCCGGGCCAATCCTGCGCTTCTGCAGGCCGACGCTTCAGATCAGGATGATCTGCCAGCACCCGTTGCACCAGTTCCTCACCTTCGGAAGGATCGAGCGAGCAGTTGGAAAAAACCACGATGCCCCCGGGCTTCACCAGCGTGATTGCATGACGCAGCATCTTTTCCTGCAACGCAGCAAGCTTTGCGATATCCCCCGGTCCTTTGACCCAGAGCACATCGGGGTGCCGACGCGTCGTGCCTGTCGAGGAACAGGGCGCGTCGAGCAGGACGCCGTCCAGCAGTTCTTCGGGCTTGTAGTCGAAAAGATCGCCGGCAATGAACTCTGCCTCAAGGCTCAGTCGCGCAAGATTTTCCTTCAATCGAGCCAATCGGTTGGCAGATTGCTCGACGGCCGTCACCTTAGCGCCGGCCGCGACCAATTGCGCGGTCTTGCCGCCCGGCGCTGCGCAAAGGTCCGCCACCCGCTTGCCCTTCAGATCCCCCAAAAGTTTCGCAGGAATGCTGGCTGCCGCATCCTGCACCCACCACACACCCTCCGCAAATCCTTCAAGCGCCGATACCGCTCCTTCGAACATCGGCATCCGGATACTGCCTGTCGGCAGAAGCTTGCCCCCGAGTTTTTCGGCCCAAACTTCTGGGTTGGACTTCACTGTCAGATCGATCGCCGGCGGCACGAGCTGGGCCTCCGCGATGCGAGCCGCCGCAATCTCGCCGTAAGCAGCGACAAGCCGTTGGCTGAACCAGCCCGGTACGGGCGAGATAGAGGCTGTTCGTACTAGAACCTCGTCCTTCTCGCGCACCAGCCTGCGCAGTACGGCATTGACGAGCTTTGCAAAACGGCGGTTACGTGGGTCTCGATTGGCCTGTTCAACGGCAAGATCCACAACCGCATGGGGCGGCACGTCGAGATGGAGAATTTGCGCCGCAGCGGTAACAAGCACGTGGTGGAGGGCGCGCGCGCCTTCCGGGAGCGGCGTCTCGATCAGCGATGCAATTGCCGCTTCGAGCCGCGGCAGGTGCCGCAGCGCCGTTGTGAGAATCGCGCGGGTCAATGCGCGGTCCGCATCGCTGAGTGCTTTGTAGGCCGGATTGCCATGGACCGGATCGAGCATGCCGTCGAGCGAGATCTTCCGATCCACGACCGCCGCCAGCAGTTTGGCCGCGGTCGCTCGCACTTCGAGCCCCGGTTTCAGCGCTTCGCCCTGTACGGGGCCTTGCGCGGGCAAGTCCGGTTTCCTGCGATACTGCTTGTGCGAAGGCGACTTCTTGTTTTTCTTGGGCTCACTCAAGACCAGGGACCTTTTCGCGGTTCATTGGAACCGCGGCCCCAGCCGGTCGTCGGCACGGAGCGCGCGGTGCGCTGGGGTCTACCAGCCCTGAAGCCGCCCGTCGAGCCGCCGCCGGGGAACTTGCCTGCCATCTGCTCCAGGGCCGCAATCCGGTTTTCGGTGTTTGGATGGGTCGAAAACAGGTTATCCATTCGCTCGCCCGACAGAGGATTGATGATGAACATATGCGCTGTAGCGGGATTGCGTTCGGCGTCATAATTGGGAATGGCATGTGCCGCGCCGGCTATCTTGGCGAGCGCCGAGGCAAGCCACAGCGGGTTACCGCAGATTTCGGCGCCACGTTGGTCGGCGGAATATTCACGGGTGCGGCTGATCGCCATCTGCACCAGCATGGCCGCGAGCGGCGCGACGATCATCGCCACCAGCACGCCGATAAAACCCAGCGGGTTGCTATTGTTCTCGCGGTTGCCGCCGAAGAAGAAGGCGAAATTGCCGAGCATGGAGATAGCACCCGCCAGCGTCGCGGTAATCGTCATCGTCAGCGTGTCGCGGTTCTGGATATGCGCCAGCTCATGGGCCATCACGCCCGCCACCTCCTCATGCGTCAGGCGCTGCAAGAGGCCCGTGGAGGCGGCAACGGCAGCATTCTGCGGGTTGCGCCCCGTGGCAAAGGCGTTCGGCTGGGGATTATCATAGATGTAGACCTTCGGCATGGGCAGGCCTGCATTGGCCGCCAGGTCCCGGATCATATTATAGAATTCCGGAGCCGTGCGTGCGTCCACCTCCTGGGCATGATAGGCGGACAATACCATCTTGTCCGAATTCCAGTAGGAAAAGAGATTCATGCCTGCCGCGATCACCAGGGCAATCATCATCCCGCCCCTGCCGCCGATCAGGAATCCGACGCCCATGAACAGGGCCGTCATGAAGGCCAGAAGCATGGCGGTGCGCATCACGTTCATCGTCATCTCTCCGTTGCCGATGCCGCTCAAGGGTTTTCCTGCGGCGACGAACGCCCTATGATGTGGTCAATTCGACCGCAGTTTTCAATAAACCATCCAGTGATCCGAAAGATGCAGAACGCAGAGAACGACAATCGCGACACCGCCACAAAGGAAGAAGCTCCACCGAGACCTCTGCCCCCAGCGGCCCAGCGCGCGCTGAAGGAAGCTGAGGAACGCCGGCAGGCGGAAGCGAAGACCGAGACGCCGGCAGAATATGGCGGCCGCGGTGGCGCCGATCCCGCCCGTTTCGGCGATTGGGAAATCAAGGGCCGGGCAATCGACTTTTAAGGTAAATATTCCTATTGACTTTGGCGCATGATCGGAATTTATTCCTTTCATGCTCAAGGAACTTCTAATTCTGGCTGGTTTCGTCACAACCCTCTTCACGCAAGCATCGGCGCGCGAGGAGATCTCAGGACCTGTCACCGCGAAAATTCTGCGGGTTATTGATGGCGACACCCTGCTGGTTGAAGCCCAGCCCTGGCCGCAGCAAAAGATGGAAGTCTATGTCCGGATACGCGGCATCGATGCGCCAGAATTGAAATCAAAATGCGATCACCTCCGCCGGGAAGGGCTTGATGCGCAGCAGGCCTTGGAAACCTTGGCCGCAGCCTCTTCCAGAATTCAACTCACGCGTATTTCAGGCGACAAATATTTCGGCCGCATCGTCGCCGACGTCATCTTGTCGGACGGGCGCAATGCCGCAAGCAACCTCCTGCTTGCCGGCCTCGTGCAAGACTATGACGGAGGCAGGAAGCCACACCGGATCTGTAATACCGATTGAAAGACTTTCGTCGTTTGAACTGCCCCCGAAAGTTGGACGACAACTTTCGGGGATCGGTTCTGGGGAGGCGGCCCTTTTGTCAGCCTGCCTTGTTCTGGCGGTTCGTGATAAGGTCATCGACAACGCCGGGATCGGCAAGTGTCGAAGTATCCCCGAGCGCCCCGAAATCATCCTCGGCAATCTTGCGCAGGATGCGGCGCATGATCTTGCCGGAGCGCGTCTTCGGTAGACCTGGCGCGAACTGGATCTTGTCCGGCGCCGCGATCGGGCCGATCTCCTGACGGACGTGCTTGACCAGTTCCTGCCGGAGCGCATCGTTGCCTTCATTGCCCGCCATCAGGGTGACATAGCAATAAATACCCTGCCCCTTGATATTGTGCGGGTAGCCGACAACAGCAGCTTCAGACACCAGATGATGTGAAACGAGGGCTGATTCGACCTCGGCAGTGCCAAGCCGGTGACCGGACACGTTCAAGACATCATCGACGCGACCGGTGATCCAGTAATAGCCGTCTTCGTCGCGGCGGCAGCCGTCACCGGTGAAGTACTTGCCCTTGTAAGTGGAGAAATAGGTCTGGATGAAGCGCTCGTGGTCGCCATAGACCGTGCGCATCATGCCCGGCCAGCTGTCGCTGATGCACAGGTTGCCGTCAGCCGCCCCTTCCAGCACCTTGCCCTCGCTGTCGACCAGTTCGGGTTTCACGCCGAAGAACGGCCTGGTGGCCGAACCCGGCTTCAGATCCGTCGCGCCCGGCAGTGGCGTGATCATATGCCCGCCGGTCTCCGTCTGCCACCAGGTATCGATCACCGGGCAGCGCTTGTCGCCGACGACATTGTAATACCATTCCCAGGCCTCCGGGTTGATCGGCTCGCCGACCGTGCCGAGCAGGCGCAGGCTGTCCCGCGATGACCGCTTCACGAACTCATCTCCGGCTCCCATCAGCGAGCGGATCGCCGTTGGCGCGGTATAGAAGATGTTGACCTTGTGCTTGTCGATGATTTCCCAGAAGCGGCCCTGATCCGGAAAATTCGGCACGCCTTCGAACATCAGCGATGTGGCGCAATTGGCGAGCGGTCCGTAGACGATATAGGAATGCCCCGTCACCCAGCCCACATCGGCAGTACACCAGTAGATGTCGCCGTCGTGATAGTCGAAGACATATTCATGGGTCATCGCCGCATAGACGAGATAGCCGCCGGTGGTGTGCAGCACGCCCTTGGGTTTGCCGGTGGAGCCCGACGTGTAGAGGATGAAGAGCGGGTCTTCCGCCTTCATCTTTACCGGCTCGCAATGCGGCTTCACACTGGCGATTTCCTGGTGATACCAGAGGTCGCGGCCGGGCGCCCAGTTCGTCTTGCCGCCGGTGCGGCGTACGACGAGCACCTTGTCGACCGTCACATATTGCCGGGCAGCGATATGGATGGCGGTATCGGTATTTTCCTTGAGCGGCACCGGCTTGCCGCCGCGCACGCCCTCGTCGCAGGTGATCACGAAAGTAGACTCGCAATCGACGATGCGGCCGGCCAGCGCTTCAGGCGAAAAGCCGCCAAAGACCACCGAATGGACCGCCCCGATGCGGGCGCAGGCGAGCATCGCATAGGCCGCTTCCGGGATCATCGGCATATAGATGGTAACGCGGTCGCCCTTCTTGACGTCGTGCTTTTTCAGGACGTTGGCCAGCCGGCAGACCTGATCGTAAAGCTGATTATAGGTGATCTTCTTGTCGATATAAGGGTTGTCGCCCTCCCAGATGAGCGCAGTGCGCTCCCCATGCGTCTTCAGATGCCGGTCGATGCAGTTGTAGGAGACGTTGGTCAGGCCGTCTTCGAACCACTTGATCGAGACCTTGCCTTTGAAGGAGGTGTTCTTGACCTTTGTGTAAGGCTTGAACCAGTCGATGCGCCTTCCGTGTTTGCCCCAGAACTTGTCCGGGTTCTCGATGCTTTCCTCATACCACTTCTCGTACTTTTCCTTATCGATCAAAGCTCTCGCTTTGGTGGCCTTGAGCACCGGATAAACTTTTTCGGACATGAATACCTCCCCATCGAACGACGCCGCAGCCAATGGTCGACTAGGCAATCTGTTTTGCATTCATAACAGGTGAAGCCGGCCCGGCAATTAGACAAACGGCCATGTCATTTGAAGATTTGCAATTCCGTCGCATTTCAGCTATAGGGCGGTAAATTCCCGGAAATTGTGGTTGATACCCACGGCCCGCGACACCGGCGCGGACGACAGAGGAACTATACCCATGGCCCAACAATTGCTTATGCCGAAGGCGACCGCTGTCTGGCTCGTCGACAACACCGCCCTTTCGTTCGACCAGATTGCCAATTTCTGCAAGCTTCATCCTTTGGAAGTGAAGGCGATTGCCGACGGCGAAGCGGCGCAGGGCATCAAGGGCCTCGATCCGATCGCCACCGGCCAGCTTTCCCGCGACGAGATCGGCCGGGGTGAGGCAGACGTCAACTACAAGCTCAAGCTCCTCGAGCCCAAGGTACGCGTGCCGGAATCGAAGCGCCGCGGCCCGCGTTATACGCCGGTTTCGAAGCGCCAGGACCGCCCAAATGCCATCCTCTGGCTGGTCCGCAATCATCCGGAACTCAAGGACGCCCAGATTTCCCGCCTTGTCGGCACCACGAAATCGACGATCGAGCAGATTCGCGAACGCACTCACTGGAATTCCGCCAACCTGACGCCCATGGATCCGGTCACGCTTGGCCTTTGCAGCCAGATCGATCTCGACCTGGAAGTCGAACGCGCCTCCAAGGGCCGTCCGCTGCCGACGGCTGCCGAGCTCGGCGCCTCACTGCAGCCGGCTTCCGAGACCGAAAACCTGGGCTTCAGCTATCGCCCGGAACGCGAGGAAGAAAAGGAAATCGATGCGGATGCCGTCTTCGCGAAATTGAGCTCGCTGAAGTCCAATCGCCGCGACGAGGAAGACGAGGACGATCGCTTCTAAGCAGATCCGCCTGCCATTCCATTGAACGCAAAAACCCGCCGATCCGGCGGGTTTTTTTTGGTCCAAAGGACGCGGTCGGCCGCTGTTTCAGGCCGCCTGCAATGCCGCGTCGAGCGGAATTTCCACGTCGATCTCAAGGATCGAAACGTTCTCGTCACGGTCCATCTTTACGTGCACCTTGTCACTGTCGAGCTGTACGTGCTTGGCTATGACGGCCAGGATTTCCTCACGGAGCACGGAAACGAGATCGGAACTGCTGGAAGCGCGCTCATGCGCCAGGAGCACCTGCAGGCGCTCGCGCGCCATTGGCGCAGACCTTTGTTTGCGGAAAAGGCTGAAAATGCTCATGCGGCCTTCCTTCCGAAGATTTTGCCGAAGATACCCCGCTTTTCACCGGGAATCGTGATCGGCAGCACCTCGCCGGCAAGCCGGCGGGCGGCGTCGAAATAGGCCATTGCCGGAGCGCTGCGGGCGTCCGCCAAAGTGACCGGTGCACCGATGTTGGAAGCGCGCAGCACATCCATGCTTTCCGGAATGATGCCGATGAGCGGAATCGAGAGGATCTCCAGAACATCGTCGACCTTCAGCATGTCGCCCCGCTCGGCTCGGTTCGAATCGTAGCGGGTCAGCAGCAAGTGCTTTTCGATGCGTTCGCCCCGTTCGGCCTTGGCGGTCTTGGCGTCGAGAAGCCCGATGATCCGGTCCGAATCGCGCACCGAGGAGACTTCCGGGTTGGTCACGACCACCGCGATATCGGCGTGGCGCATGGCAAGCGTCGCACCGCGCTCGATACCGGCCGGGCTGTCGCATATCACCCAGTCAAAAACTCGCTTCAGCTCCGTGATGACCGTCTCGACCCCTTCAGGAGTAAGAGCGTCCTTGTCGCGTGTTTGCGAAGCAGGCAGCAGGAAGAGTGTTTCCAGCCGCTTGTCGCGAATCAGCGCTTGGCTGAGTTTTGCTTCGCCCTGGATGACGTTGACCAGATCGTAAACGACCCTGCGCTCTGCGCCCATGACCAGATCGAGATTGCGCAAACCAACGTCGAAGTCGACGATCACGACCCTGTCGCCCTTGTGCGCCAAAGCCGCTCCCAACGCGGCGGAGGAGGTCGTCTTGCCGACCCCGCCCTTGCCTGACGTGACTACTATGACTTTCCCCATGTTTCTCTCCTGTTTCCCAGCCGTCTCCGGCTCAGATAAGTGTCTCTGCCATGATTGTATCGCCCTCGAGCCAGAGCTGGACGGGTTTTCCACGCAAGCTCGGAGCCATGTCTTCAGCCATCTTGTAGATGCCGTCGATCGCCAGCAGTTCCGCCTCCATCTTGCGGCAGAAGATGCGCGCCGAGGCGTTGCCGACCGAACCCGCCATCGCCCGGCCGCGCAGCGTCCCGTAGATGTGGACGGACCCGCCGGCGATGACCTCGGCGCCCGAAGCTACCGAACCGATGACGGTCACATCGCCCTCCGGAAAGATCACCGATTGGCCTGAGCGCACCGGTTCCCGGATGATGATGGACTGCAATGGCTGCCGGCTTTCGACGACTGCGGATTTGCTGTCGGCCGGGTTGTTCTGCAGCTCGATGACCGGTTCTTTGGCCACGGCTTCGTCGGAAACAGGCCTCCCGCCCTTCAGAGCGGGCGGCATGCCCTGGCCAAGGATCGAGGGACGCGCGCCTTCGATGCCCATGATGCTGACATTGCGCTGGCTGAACTCGGCGAGCAGCTCCTTCAATTGAGCCCGGTCGATCGGCAGATCCGTAACATCCAGAACGACGGGACGTCCTAGGAAAAAACCGGCCGAACGCGCCGCCAGATCGTCCAACCTTGCGAGCCAGTCGTCGAACGGAAGATCGGGAGAAAGGACGACCGCCAGAAAAGAGCGGCCCTTGATGCGGATCGATCGAGCGTCTGTTAGCACTTTGGTCATCTACGTAAATAAATCGTTGACCGTGTGTACTGCCGGTATGGTTAACAAGTAGTTAACGCCAAGCTCCGTTGGGCCAGTTTATTAAGCGGTTGGGTAATAGAAAACCTCCGGCCGACGCCGGAGGTTTCAAGGGCTCGGCAGGTTTTCCTAAGATTCACGCTGCTGCGCTGCGCGCATATCCATTCGCCTTCAGGATGGATGTGATTTCATCGAGAATGGCGGGATCGTCGATCGTGGCAGGCATTTTCCATGGCATTCCATCGGCAATCTTCTGCATGGTGCCGCGCAGGATCTTGCCTGAACGGGTTTTCGGCAGGCGATCGACGACCATCACCGTCTTGAAAGCCGCAACCGGGCCGATTTCGTTTCGGATGAGCCCCACGACTTCCTTCTTGATCAGGGCATGATCACGCGCGACATTGTGCTTCAGGACAACGAAACCGCAGGGAACTTGGCCTTTCAGCGCATCCGACACGCCGATGACCGCGCATTCGGCGACGTCTGGATGCATGGCGCACACCTCCTCCATCGCTCCCGTGGAAAGCCGGTGCCCCGCGCAGTTGATGACGTCGTCGGTGCGGGCTATGACGAACACATAGCCCTCATCGTCCACAAGCCCTGCATCGGCGGTCTTGTAATAGCCGGGAAATTCGGCAAGGCAGGCGTCACGGAACCGTTCGTCGGCCTGCCAGAAGCTGACGAGACAACCGGGGGGCAGGGGCAATTTCACGACGATATTGCCGAGCGTCCCCGACGGTACCGGGTGACCGGCATCGTCAAGCACATCGATCGCATAACCCGGCATCGGCCGCGTAGGCGAACCGTGCTTGGTCGGCATCAGGCCGAGCCCCATCGTATTCGCCGCCATCGGCCAGCCAGTTTCCGTCTGCCACCAGTGGTCTATGACCGGGATCCGAAGCTTCTGCTCTGCCCACTTCAGGGTTTCCGTATCGGCGCGCTCTCCCGCCAGAAACAATGCCGTCAGACTGGACGTATCGAATCTGGCGATAAAATCACCCTCCGGGTCTTCTCGGCGGATGGCTCTGAAAGCGGTCGGCGCTGTGAACAGAACCTTGACGCGGTGGTCGTTGATCACCCGCCAGAAGGTACCTGCGTCAGGTGTGCCGACCGGCTTTCCCTCAAAGATCACGCTGGTATTGCCGGCCAGAAGTGGCCCGTAGACGATGTAGGAATGGCCGACCACCCAGCCTATGTCGGAGGCTGTCCAGAAGACGTCTTCCGGTTTCAGGCCGTAGATATTCTCCATGCTCCAGCGGAGCGCCACCATGTGTCCGCCGTTGTCGCGGACAACGCCTTTCGGCTGTCCCGTCGTGCCGGACGTGTAAAGGATGTAGAGCGGATCGGTGGCCTTTACCGCGACGCACGGCACCTCGGTACCGCTGACCTTTTCCATTTCGACCGCATCGGCGAAATCGCGATCTCCATGCTCGTAGCGGAGCGGCGCGTGTAGCTGATCGCGCTGAAGGATCAGGCAATAATCCGGCTTGGTCTTGGCCATGTCGATCGCTTGATCGAGAAGCGGCTTATAGGCCACCACGCGCCCGGGCTCCAGACCGCAGCTTGCGCTGATGATCACCTTTGCCTTGGAGTCTTCGAGCCTCGCGGCCAGTTCCTGTGCAGCGAAGCCGCCGAAAACGACGGAATGGACCGCGCCGAGGCGGGCGCAGGCAAGCATGGAGAACACCGCTTCCGGCACCATCGGCATATAGATGATAACGCGGTCACCTTTGGCTACGCCATGTTTTCTGAGGACTGCGGCGATCGCCTGTACCTCGACAAGCACGTCGTCGTAGGTGAAGCTTTTCTGCGTGCCGGTCATCACGCTGTCATAAATGAAGGCCCGTTGTCCGCCCCGTCCGGCCTCGACATGCCGGTCGAGGCAATTGTAGCACGTATTGGTCTCCCCGTCGGGAAACCAGCGGCCATAAACGCCTTGGTCCCTGTCGAAGATCCTGGCCGGTTGCTTGAACCAGTGAATCTCCTTTGCGGCGGCCCTCCAGAATTCTTCCGGATTTTGCTGCCAGCCCTTATAGGCGTCGAAATAGCGGCTTTGCATCTGCACCTCCCGTCACATGAGCACAGCCCGATGGCCGCCACTCTAGGATGGCGACGGATTACGGGAAACCCCGACGAAAGCGTGAGAGACTTGACAAAAGTCTATTATCGGGCACCGAAGATCGCCGAGCCTACCCTTACGCTGGTCGCGCCGAACTCGATCGCTGTCTCGAAGTCCCCCGACATGCCCATGGACAGCTTCTCCACTGCGCAATCTTGGGCGAGCCTGGCAAGCAGCGCAAAATGCGGACCGGGATTTTCCTCCGCCGGCGGAATGCACATCAAGCCTTCGACTGAAAGACCAAGTTCGTCGCGGCAGAAATCCACGAATTCGGCGGTCTTCTTCGGCTCGATTCCCGCCTTTTGCGGCTCCAGCCCGGTATTGACCTGCACGTAGAGCTTCGGCGATCTTCCCTGCCGTTTCATCTCGCCGGCCAGCGCCCGGGCGATCTTTTCCCGGTCGACGGTTTCGATGACGTCGAACAGGGCGACCGCGTCTTCCGCTTTGTTGGATTGCAGCGGCCCGATCAGATGCAGTTCGATGCCAAGCGTCTCCCCCTTCAGCTCGGGCCATTTGCCCTGGCTTTCCTGCACCCGGTTTTCGCCGAACACGCGCTGGCCGGCAGCAATCACCGGCCGGATGTGATCTGCGTCGAAAGTCTTCGATACCGCGACGAGCGCCACCGATCCGCCCGGACGCTTCGCCTGACGCTCCGCCTTGCCTATCCGTTCCTGAACTTCGTGAAGTCTCTGCTCGACGCTCATGATCACCTTTCCATTTCTTGCGATGTCAGCGAGTAGCCCTCATATAAGCCTCTGCCAAGGCCTTTCCGCCTGAAACTTTGCCCCTTCCCGACCCCGTAAAACTTGACGCTTGCGGGGTTTCATGGTGAAGGTCTCGCCCGACTCTTTATCCTGATTTCCCGGAATATCATCGAAATGGCGACTGAACGTTATAATCCGCGCGATGCCGAGCCTCGCTGGCAGCAGAAGTGGAACGAAGCCAAGGTCTTCGAGACCGACAACAGCGATCCGCGCGAGAAATATTACGTCCTGGAGATGTTCCCTTACCCGTCGGGCCGCATTCACATGGGCCATGTGCGGAACTACGCGATGGGAGATGTGGTTGCGCGTTACAAGCGCGCTCGCGGGTTCAACGTCTTGCATCCGATGGGTTGGGACGCCTTTGGAATGCCAGCCGAAAACGCCGCTCGGGACAACAAGGTTCATCCGAAGGCCTGGACCTACCAGAACATTGAAGCGATGAAGAAGCAACTGAAGGCCATGGGCCTTTCGCTGGACTGGTCGCGCGAATTCGCCACCTGCGATGTCGATTATTACCATCGCCAGCAGCACCTCTTCCTGGACATGATGGAAAAGGGCTTGGTCTATCGCAAGCAATCGAAGGTTAACTGGGATCCGGTCGATCAGACCGTGCTGGCCAACGAACAGGTTATCGATGGCCGCGGCTGGCGCTCCGGCGCCCTGGTCGAACAGCGAGAGCTGGTGCAGTGGTTCTTCAAGATCACCGAATTCAGCCAGGACCTGCTCGATTCGCTGGATGACCTGGATCAATGGCCGGAAAAAGTCCGGCTGATGCAGAAGAACTGGATCGGCCGGTCCGAAGGTTTGGCCTTGCGTTGGGAGATCGTCCCTGGCACCGCCCCTGCCGGTGAGAACGAAGTGGTGGTCTATACCACCCGCCCGGACACCTTGTTCGGTGCTTCTTTCCTGGCGATCGCAGCCGACCATCCGATCGCAAAGGCCGTTGCCGCACAGGATCCGGCTATCGAAGCTTTTGCAGAAGAGTGCCGACGTCACGGGACCTCGTTGGCTGCGCTGGAGACGGCCGAAAAGAAGGGCATGGATACCGGTATCCGGGTCAGGCATCCGCTCGATCCCTCTTGGGAACTGCCGGTCTATGTCGCCAACTTCGTGCTGATGGACTACGGCACGGGTGCTATCTTCGGATGCCCTTCCGGCGACCAGCGCGACCTGGATTTTGCCCGCAAATACGATCTGCCCGTGGTTCCGGTCGTTATGCCCAAGGGCGGCGATGCCGCGACCTTCGAGATCGGCAATACGGCCTACGTCGATGACGGCGTAATGATCAATTCCCGCTTCCTGGACGGTAAAACGACAGAGGAAGCTTTCGAGATCGTTGCCGATAAGTTGTCCGACACGCTGCTCGGCAATATGCCGCAGGGCGAACGCAAGGTAAATTTCCGCCTGCGTGACTGGGGCATTTCCCGGCAGCGGTACTGGGGCTGCCCTATCCCTGTCATTCATTGCGATGACTGCGGCGTCGTGCCGGTGCCGAAAGCGGATCTGCCGGTGAGATTGCCGGACGATGTGACCTTCGACCAGCCGGGCAATCCGCTGGACCGTCATCCGACCTGGCGACATGTTGCCTGCCCGAACTGCGGCAAGAATGCGCGTCGCGAGACGGATACGATGGATACGTTCGTCGATTCGAGCTGGTATTTCGCCCGTTTCACCGCGCCTTGGGAAAACGAGCCGACAGATCCAGCCGCCGCCAACCGCTGGCTGCCCGTCGATCAATATATCGGCGGTATTGAACATGCGATCCTGCATCTGCTCTATTCGCGCTTCTTCACCCGCGCCATGCGGGAGACGGGCCATGTCGACCTGAAGGAACCCTTCAAAGGCCTGTTCACCCAGGGCATGGTTGTTCATGAGACTTACCGTCGGGGTTCCGGGCAGAATGGCGAATGGGTAGCGCCTGCCGATATCCGCATTGAGGAAGTCGACGGCAAAAGACGCGCTACCCTTCTGGCGACCGGCGAGGAAATCACCATCGGTTCGATAGAGAAGATGTCGAAGTCCAAGAAAAACGTCGTGGATCCGGACGATATTATCGAGTCCTACGGCGCGGACACGGCTCGCTTCTTTGTGCTCTCGGACTCGCCGCCTGAGCGCGACGTCATTTGGTCGGAGGCCGGCGTAGAGGGTGCTCACCGCTTTACACAGCGGCTCTGGCGGTTGATCTCCGAAGCATCCGGAAACCTCTCCACCATCGAGCCGAAGCCGGCTAAGGGGGGCGAGGCGCTTGCGATCTCGCAGCTGGCCCATAAAACATTGAAGGCCGTCCAGGGAGACTACGACAAGCTTTCCTTCAACAAGGCGGTTGCGCGCATTTACGAGCTTGTCAACGCCTTGGCTGCACCGCTCGGCAGGGTCGCGGCGGGCGAAGGCGATTTGGCATTTCGAGCTGCGGTGCGCGACGCCGCGGAGATACTGGTGCAGATCGTGGCTCCAATGACACCGCATCTCGCAGAAGAATGCTGGGCTGCGCTTGGCAACGGCGGATTGCTGACCAAGACCGCCTGGCCGCAGTACGATGAAGCCCTAGTCGTCGAAAATGACATCACTTTGCCCATCCAGATCAATGGCAAGAAACGAGCCGAATTGACAATCGCCCGCGACGCGGATCAAAGTGCCGTCGAAGCTGCGGTTTTGGCGCTGGAAGCGGTGAGGGCGGCTCTTGATGGCCGGGCGCCAAAGAAAATCATCGTCGTCCCACAGAGGATCGTGAACATTGTCGTCTGACCGCTCCTTCCGTCGCATCGGCCTTATCTCCAGCCTTGTCCTGCTTGCCGTCGTGGCAGGCTGCCAGGTCCGTCCCCTCTACTCGGAGTCGGCGGGCACGGGCGAACGGCTTGCTGCGGTCGGTTTCTCCCACCCCCAGAGCCGCATTGACCAAGTCATCCGCAACCACTTGATCTTCCTGACATCTGGCGGTGCCGGTGAGTCTGTGCGCCCGGCCTATGACGTGAAGCTGTCGGCCACCAGCACGGCGTCGAGCATTATCGACGACGAGGACGACGACAACGTCTCCACGACGGGCGTACCTGTGCCCGGCCGTGTGCAGGTCGGGGCGACCTACACGATCACACGCTTGAGCGACGGGCAGGTGCTGAGGTCCAGCAAGCGCGAGGTGGTGTCTCTAATCGATGTTTCGGGGCAGGGCTTTGCCAAGCTTCGGGCCATTCGCGATGCTGAAAACCGCGCGGCACGCGAGCTTGCCGAGTTCATTCGCGCCGAGATCGCGATCGTAATAGCCCGCGAACCTCAGCCGCAGACGGTATGGCAGAAATAAAGTCCCACGAGTTCGACCGTTTTGCAGAAAAGGGTGTCGAACTCTACAAGATATTCGTCATTTACGGGCCTGATCGCGGTCTGGTCTCGGAACGCGCCGCGATAATCGCTGCCCGGACGGGAGTTCCGAAAGATGACCCATTCGCCACGCTGAAGCTGGATGTTTCAGATCTTCAGGGAGATCCAGGCAGGCTTCTGGATGAAGTGAACTCGCTCGGCCTCTTCGGCGGATCGAAACTTGTCTGGCTCCGCGGTGCCGCGAATGAAAAGCCGCTTCTCGATGCGGTTCAGATTCTCGCCGCAGGTTCGCCTCCTGCCAATATATTGATTATCGAGGCAGGGGATCTGAAAAAAGGGAGCGGTCTGCGAAAGACTGCCGAGCCCGCGAAATCCGTTGCCGTAATTCCCTGTTATGCGGATGACATAAGAGCCTTGAACAGCCTCATCGACAGCGAACTCGGAGGCGAAAACCTCAAAATCAGCACCGCGGCGCGGCAGAAGCTCCTGGACCTTCTGGGAGGAGACCGGGTTGCCTCTCGCAATGAGGTTCGAAAACTTGCCCTTTATTGCCGCGGCAAGGGTATGGTGGAGGAGGAACACATCCACGACATCATCGGCGATGCAAGCGGCGTTTCAGCCGACGAAGCAGTGGATGCGATCCTGAGTGGCGATCTGCCCAGCCTCCATCGCGCCATACAGAAAGTCCTCTCTTCCAAGACTCCGATTTTCCTCGTCCTGCAATCCTGCCTCAAGCAGTTCCAGCTGCTGGATCTGATGAAAGCTGAAATGGAAGAGAAAAAACTTCCCGTCGCACAGGTGATGATGACGCTCGGCCGACACATTCACTTCAAGCGCAAGCCGATGATGGAAAAAGCGCTCCGGACATGGAGCGCGCCGGCGTTGTCTCGCGAAACCGAACGTCTGCAATCTGCTATATTGATGTCGCGTCAGAAACAAAACCTTGAGCCGAGTATTGCTTTCCAAACCCTGATGGCGATCACTATTCAGTCAAGCCGTTGATTTTGTTCATTGTCTTCGTTCCAGCAAGCGGCAGATCTCCTCGAGCTGATCGAGGCTCCGATAATTGATCCGCACATGGCCGCCGCCGCTCTTGTGGTTGATCTTGACCTCCAGCCCGAGAGAGTCCGTCAGCGTGCGCTCGAGCGCCAGCGTATCGGAATCCTTTTGTTCCGTCTTCGAAACGGATGCTCCCTCGCTCTGGGCCTTGATGTCGTTCTGCGCAAGTCGTTCTGCATCGCGAACCGACATACCTTTTGACACGATCGTACGAGCAAGTGCCGCAGGATCCGAAGTGGTAATCAACGCTCGCGCATGCCCGGCGGAGAGGCTCCCGGAGGCAAGCATATCCCGAACAGGTTCCGGCAATTTCAACAGGCGCAGACTGTTTGCCACATGGCTTCGGCTCTTGCCGATAATCTCGCCAAGATCGTTTTGGGTATAGCCATGCTCTGCGATCAGCTGTTCGTAGCCCAGCGCTTCTTCCAACGGATTAAGGTCGGAGCGCTGGACGTTCTCGACAATGGCGATTTCCAACGCGGTACGATCGTCCACATCGCGAACGATAACGGGAATTTCAATCAAACCCGCAAGTTGCGCCGCCCGCCAACGCCGCTCCCCGGCGATGATTTCAAAACGATCCGAGCCCTGCGGGCGGACAACCACCGGCTGAACGATCCCGTGTTGTCGGATCGAACTCGCCAAATCCTGCAGCTCGCTTTCGTCGAAACTTCTTCGCGGATTACGCGGATTGCGAGCGACATATTCAATCGGCACCATGCGATCTGGATTGACGCCGCGCGTGCCTCCGTCGACCGGAACCGGTTGGTCCATCTCACCGATCAGAGCTGCGAGACCACGGCCCAGGCGCCGCTTCGAAACATCGTCATTCATTCGCTTCTACTCACTCCAGTCGATGCATTCACGCCGCTTTGCGCCGACGCTCTCTTTGGATCACCTCGGATGCCAGCTGCAGATAGGCCTGGCTGCCAGCACATTTCAGGTCGTAAAGAATAGCCGGTTTTCCATAAGAGGGGGCTTCCGACACTCGAACATTGCGAGGGATAAGGGTATGGTAGACCTTATCTCCCAAATAGGTCCTGACGTCACTGACGACCTGCTGGGCCAGATTGTTACGAGCGTCGAACATTGTTAGCACGATGCCCTGGATATCAAGAGCCGGATTGATGGTGCGGCGAACCTGATCAACGGTTTCCAAAAGTTGACTCAGCCCCTCAAGGGCGAAGAATTCGCATTGGAGCGGTACAAGAACTGAATGAGCAGCAGCCATCGCGTTCATCGTTAATAGATTGAACGATGGAGGGCAATCCAGAAGAATATAAGAATAGAACTGGGCTTCGTCGGTGTTTAGCGCTCGCCGCAACTTGAAGGCACGGTCGGAAGATTGCGAGATCTCCATCTCGAACCCCAACAGGTCCATGGTCGACGGAACAATCCAGAGGTTGGGCACCGCGGTCTCCAAGGCCGTTTCAGCAACCGAGTTATAGCCCATCAGTAAATCATAAGAGGATATCTTCCGTTCGCGGCGTTCGATCCCCAGACCGGTACTGGCGTTCCCCTGCGGATCCAGATCCACGATCAGGACACGCTCGCCGATTGCAGCAAGGGCCGTCGCTAGATTGATCGCCGTCGTCGTTTTTCCGACACCACCCTTCTGGTTGGCGATGGTGATAATCCGGTTTTTTTCGAACATACCGCACCTGAAGTTAGGGTTCTTTGTGCCTGATATTGCTGAGTTCAAGGATGACAGAATCTGACTCGACGGCACTGTTATGTTTTAACAGATCAAATGACCATCGACCACGGGCTTTCTGCACCTCACTCGCGTAATCCCGGCCTTTATGGAAAAATGCCCTGGTATTTTTATTGCCTGCCCATGGTGCGGTATAGGAGAGGAGCTGTTCGAGGTCCGCAAGTGCCCTTGCAGAGATCCGATCACATTCAGTGATTGCTTTCGTTGCTGCTTCGATCCGAATTGGGTGGATCGAGCCGCGGGCTCCTGTTTCGCTCAGGGCCACCCGAAGAAAGGCTGCCTTCTTCTGGTTGCTTTCCACCAGATGAACCCAGCCACCACCTATCTCCGCTAAGAAGATGGCGGTGATAATACCGGGAAACCCTCCACCCGATCCAAGATCAACCCAAGTGTAGGGGCCGGGAGAGAGATGAAAGATTTGCGCGCTGTCGGCGATATGACGGTGCCACAACTCATCCAACGTCGAAGGAGCAACGAGATTGATCGTCTTGGCCCATTTCTGAAAGAGCTTAGAAAAATGCTCCAGCCGTTCTTGCGTTTCACGTGAAACACTCCTGCCGTTTAACAACATCAGGAGACTCGTTTAACGCGATGGGCCGCCAGCTCTTCCTTGCGGAGCAAGGCCAGAAGCAAAGCAAGCGCCGCTGGGGTCATACCATTGACCTTTGCTGCCTGTGCCAGATTGGCAGGCCTCGAGGCCGCCAACTTTTGCCTGACCTCGTTAGAAAGACCAGAAAGTGAAGCGAAATCAAAGTCTTGAGGTATCGAACGCGCTTCATTTTTCTGTGTTGCGGCAATGTCCGCGACCTGCCTATCCATGTAAACCGCATAGCAAGCTTCAATTTCCAGAGCCTCCCGTGCTTTCGGAGAAACATCTGCCAGCTCAGGCCATACGGCGGAAAGAGAACAAAGAGTTTGGTCGGGATAGGCCAGAATTTCGTAGGCGGTCCGTCTCTGTCCGTCCTGATTCATCTTCAGGCCGTGTCGGGCCGCCTCATTCGGCGTCAGATCGAGCGACTTCAGTATAGTTCGAAGCTGATCAAGCTCCCCGCTATATGCCTCAAACTTTTCTTGCCGTGACGCATGTATGCAACCCAGATCAATGCCTTTCGGAGTCAGTCTGAGATCTGCATTATCCGCACGCAGAGAAAGCCGATATTCGGCACGAGAGGTGAACATTCGATACGGCTCGGTTACGCCGCGTGAAGTCAGATCGTCGATCATGACCCCGATGTAGGAATCGGCGCGGCTGAAGTGGTAAGGATCTTCGCCGCCCGCCTTGAGAGCCGCATTCAGTCCGGCCACCAGGCCCTGTGCGGCCGCCTCTTCGTACCCGGTGGTCCCGTTGATCTGCCCTGCGAGGAATAATCCGGACATCTTCATGACCTCAAGCGAGGGTGTCAGTTCGCGGGGATCGACATGATCGTATTCGATCGCATAGCCCGGCTGGAGAACGGCGACCTTTTCCAACCCCGGGATGGTACGAATAAACGCATCCTGGATGTCGGCGGGAAGCGAGGTGGAAATGCCATTGGGATAAACAGTGAAATCGTCGAGCCCCTCCGGTTCCAGAAAAATCTGGTGACCGTCTCTCTCTCCGAAGCGGACAATCTTATCTTCGATCGACGGACAGTAGCGCGGCCCCACACCCTCGATCTGCCCTGAATACATCGCTGAGCGATGGATGTTGTCCGAGATTATCTTGTGGGTGGCTTCTGTCGTGCGGGTAACACCGCAGGCGATTTGCTGGGTTGTAATCCGGTCGGTCATGAACGAGAACGGGACGGGCTCCTCGTCGGCCTCCTGGCGACCGATACCGCCCCAATCGATTGTTCGTCCGTCGAGGCGGGCAGGGGTGCCCGTCTTCAACCGCCCGAGCCGTAACCCGCATCTCTGAAGAGTTGCCGAAAGACCGAGCGAAGGCTCTTCTCCGGCCCGACCGGCGGGGATCTTTTGATCTCCGATGTGAATCAGACCCCGGAGGAAGGTACCGGTCGTCAGTACAACCGTTCCGCATCCGAATCGGCGTCCATCCTTCATCTCCACCGCGGTTACTCGACCCTCCGCGGTCTGGATGTCGAAGGCGTCACCCTCAATGACGTCAAGGTTGGGATGGTTCAGGATTTCTCTCTGCATCGCAAGGCGGTAAAGCTTGCGATCAGCCTGAGTTCTCGGCCCGCGTACCGCCGGTCCTTTTTTCCGATTGAGCAGACGGAATTGTATGCCTGCCTCGTCAGCAACGCGACCCATCAGACCATCAAGGGCATCAACCTCCCGGACAAGGTGCCCCTTTCCCAACCCGCCGATGGCCGGATTGCAGGACATGACGCCGATCGTCTCTATCTTGTGGGTGATCAGCGCCGTTCTGGCGCCCATCCGCGCGGAAGCACTTGCCGCTTCACAGCCCGCATGTCCCCCGCCGATAACCACCACGTCAAATGTCATGTCCATTTCCATCACTCCACGAACCCGCCACTGGGCGTTTCACGTGAATCACTTGCCGATGCAGAATTGCGAAAAGATGATATCCAAGAGCTGCTCGACATCCACATGGCCGGTTATTCGGCCAAGAGAGGAGGCTGCGGCGCGCAGGCTTTCAGCTCGGACATCAAGCTCACTGCCGTTTAACGCTTCCTCTAGGAAATTGGAAGCCTCTTTAAGATGACGGCTATGCCTCAGGCGGTTCGGGACCAGAGACCCGGACCATAATTGTTGCAGGGTAGCAAGCAAATGCGCCCGTAGCGCCTCAAGTCCTTCCCCGGTGCGACTGGAAATACAGAGGACATAGGCGGACGAGGCGCCATGGCTGTCGACCTTGGTGCCGATCCGCAGCACGTTGGGCATCCCAAGAGGTATAGACTGTTGCGGTTCCGAATCGATCTCTTCGAGGTGCAGGATCAAGTCCGCCTGCTCAATGGCAGTCAAAGCCCGCCTAACTCCTTCCAGCTCGACGCGATCGTCGGTAGACCGCAAACCGGCCGTATCGAAAAATCGCACGAGATAGCCGTCTAGGTCGATATCCACATGCAGGATGTCTCGCGTGGTGCCGGCAATCTCCGTTACAATTGCAACGTCCCGCTTGGCCAAGGCATTCAGCAGACTGGACTTGCCGGCATTGGGCGGCCCAGCGATCACCACCTTATATCCGTCTCGGATAACCTCCCCCGCCCTGGCGGCGGCGATATGCTCCCTAAGCTCCAGAAGAAGATCTGCCATGTCCGACCACACCCCGTCGGAAACCGATCCTGGAACGTCGTCCTCGTCAGCAAAATCCAGTTCGGCTTCGATCAGCGCCCGCGCCCGGGTCAACCTTTCGGCCCATTGATTGTAAAGCGCCGATTGGCCGCCCAGACTTTGTTCTACCGCCAGCCGGCGCTGCATCTCCGTTTCGGCGGCGATCAGATCGGCGAGGCCCTCTACCTCCACCAGATCCAGCTTGCCGTTCTCAAATGCCCTTCTTGAGAATTCTCCTGCCTCGGCCAGCCGCAGACCGAGCCGTTCGAGCTCCTCGTAAACGGCTGCAATAACGGCGCGACTGCCATGCAGCTGGAACTCGACGCAATCTTCTCCCGTAAACGAATTGGGTGCTGGGAACAGAAGCACAAGCGCTTGGTCGATAACCAAGCCGTCGGGGCTCCGAATTGTTCTTAAAACTGCCCGGCGGGCTTGCGGCAAATCTCCCGCCAGAACGCGCGCCGCATCGAAGGATCCAGGGCCACTGAGCCGCAGGACTGCGACACCCGCCGGCAACACACCGCTGCAAAGTGCAAAGATCGTATCGGATGAGATCATGGCATTGCCTTAACAAACCAGATCCGAAAAATCAAAAAGCGCCCAGACGAGCCGAGCGCTTCCTGTAATTGAATCCGGCTAACGATCAGGTGTTCATCGAATCGAAGAAATCGGCGTTGTTCTTCGTCTGTTTCAACTTGTCGATCAGGAATTCGATGGCGTCCGTCGTTCCCATCGGCGCAAGGATACGACGAAGCACGAAGATCTTCTGCAGGTCCTGGCGCGGCACAAGCAGGTCTTCTTTCCGGGTACCGGACTTGAGGATATCCATCGACGGGAAGATGCGTTTGTCGGCCACCTTTCGGTCAAGGACGATTTCCGAGTTGCCGGTGCCCTTGAACTCTTCAAAGATGACTTCGTCCATGCGGCTTCCGGTATCGATCAGAGCGGTTGCAATGATCGTCAACGAACCGCCTTCCTCGATGTTGCGGGCTGCGCCGAAGAAGCGTTTCGGACGCTGCAGCGCATTGGCGTCGACACCGCCTGTCAGAACCTTGCCGGACGAGGGAACGACGGTGTTGTAGGCGCGGCCGAGGCGGGTAATGGAATCGAGCAGGATCACGACGTCGCGGCCGTGTTCGACAAGACGTTTCGCTTTTTCGATGACCATTTCGGCGACCTGAACGTGCCGAACCGCCGGTTCATCGAAAGTCGAGGAAACAACCTCTCCTTTCACCGAACGCTGCATGTCCGTCACTTCCTCCGGCCGCTCGTCGATCAGAAGAACGATCAGGTAACATTCCGGATGATTGGCGGTGATCGAATGGGCGATGTTCTGCAGCAAAACGGTCTTGCCGGTCCGCGGAGGAGCGACGATAAGGCCGCGCTGACCCTTCCCGAGTGGAGCGACCAGATCGATGACCCGCGCGGACAGGTCCTTGGAGGTCGGGATATCGAGCTCCATCTTGAAGCGCTCGTTGGGATAGAGCGGCGTCAGATTGTCGAAATGGACCTTGTGGCGAATTTTTTCCGGATCGTCGAAATTGATCGTATTGACCTTCAGCAGAGCGAAATAGCGCTCGCCTTCCTTCGGGCCGCGGATCGGCCCTTCGACGGTGTCGCCGCTTTTCAGGGAGAAACGGCGGATCTGGGACGGGGAGATGTAGATATCGTCGGGACCCGGCAGGTAGTTGGCGTTTGCCGACCGCAAGAAGCCGAACCCGTCCTGCAAGACCTCAACCACCCCCTCGCCGATGATTTCGACGTCCTGGCTCGCCAGAACCTTGAGGATTGCGAACATCAGCTCCTGCTTGCGCATCGTGCTGGCATTCTCGACCTCAAGTGATTCGGCAAAGGTCAGCAAATCCGTAGGGGATTTGCTCTTGAGTTCTTGAAGCTTCATTTCAGCCATGAAGGGGGACCATATTGAGGATTTCAGGGAGATTGTAGGCGTGTCGGTGAAATTCGCTACCGCGGAAAATGATCCGGGGACGACGGGAAATTACACGCATGCCACGAGATGAGATGGGGAGAAAATAGCGATTCACGTGGAACGCCGCAAGAGGGTTCGCCAAATCTCGTCAAAGAAAGCGATCAGAAAGGTTTTACGATCACCAAAATGACGATTCCGATCATCAGCAAGGTCGGCAACTCGTTCATCATCCGCCAGTAACGCGGCGACCTTCTCGGACCGTCTGCGGCAAACGCCCTCACCGCGCGGCTGAACAGCACATGCACCGCCGTGAGAAGAACCACCAGGGTGATTTTCCCGTGCAGCCACCCGCCCCGGAGCTGATAGACATCCCAGGCGAGGTAAAGACCGAGAGCCCATGTGATCATCATCGCCGGATTCATAATGATCCTCAGAAGCCGCTGCTCCATGATCTTGAATGTTTCCGATTGTGCCGAGCCCGGTTCGGCGTCGCTGTGATAGATGAACAGCCTCGGCATGTAGAGAAGCCCGGCCATCCACGAGATCACGGCAATCACATGAAAAGCCTTGACGTAAAGGATGAAATCATCCGGCCGGGCGAGATAAACTGCCGCGAGGATTGCGATGAATATGCCGAGAGCCACGACCGCCCTGAGGGTCGAGCGCCGTCCCGCCGGTTTTCCCGCCTGCAGCTCGTCGGGGCTCATGCTCTTGCCTCACGCACCCGCCTGATCAAGCTCGTCACGTTTTCCGGATCAGCCTCCGGGGTGATGCCATGGCCGAGATTGAAGATCAGCGGCCCATGCCCAAGCTTGTCGAGAATAGCGTCGACCCCCTCATCGAGCGATTTACCACCCGCAACGACCCGCATCGGATCGAGATTGCCCTGGATCGGGCCTTCCTTCTGCAGCTCGGCCGCGAAGGAAAGCGGAACCGACCAATCGAGACCGATCGCGTCGGCCTTCGTCTTCTGGCGGTAGTGAAGCAGGTTGAGGCCCGCCCCTTTGGCGAATGCGATGATCTTTGCCTGCGGCCGACGGGCGCGGACGATTTCAATCATCCGGGCCACTGGTTTTACCGCAAAATCCTCGAACTCACGCTCGCCGAGCACACCCGCCCAGGAATCGAAAATCTGAACCGCATCAGCACCGGCATCGATCTGGGCGATCAGATATTCCGCTGAGATTTCCGCCAGGAAGGACAGGAGCTTCTCAAAAGCTTCGGCATGTCGGTAGGCGAAAAGCCGTGCCGGCGCCTGGTCCGGCGTCCCATGTCCGGCGATCATGTAGGTCGCCACCGTCCAGGGCGCTCCACAGAAACCAAGCAGCGCGGTTTCTTCCGGCAATTCCCGCCGCAGGCGACGTACCGTTTCGATCACGGGTGCCAGGTGATCCAGCACGCTATCGCCGCTAAGGTTTCCGATGCCGGAAACGTCGATGGGATCCATCTGCGGCCCTTCGCCCTGCACAAAACGAACATTCCGTTTCAGCGCGTCGGGAATCACGAGAATGTCTGAGAACAGGATGGCCGCATCGAAGCCGTAGCGCCGGATCGGCTGCAAAGTCACCTCGACAGCCAGATCCGGCGTGTAACAGAGATCGAGGAAACTCCCTGCCTGGGCTCGGGTTTCCCGGTACTCCGGCAAATAACGTCCCGCCTGTCTCATGAGCCAGATTGGTGGCGGAGCAACGGTTTGGCCGTTCAGCACCTCGACGATCTTCCGGTATGGGCCGGTCAATGGGGTCTCCCCTAAAATAAAAGAAATGAATCTAGAATAGGTTTCTATTTCTTAGAGTCGGTGAGTAGCAAGGATTAAAGTCAAACCACGGGCAACGCGACCATCGGCCGCCTTTTGCAAAGTTCGGGAGAGAAAAACGCGGTCACTGCGAGGTTTTTAGGGATAAGCCGATTCCTCAAGTTGGATCAAAGCGTTATGGTAGTGCTGGAGCGAATGCAGTTTGTGGATAAGCTGTGGAGCGAAAAGGTGCTTGATGCCCTTGTCCACAGAGTGCACAAGCATCCTCGATCTACATCCGCAGAACCAGCGAATGTGGAAAACTCGGAGGTTTTCCCAAGCCCGGAGCTTTGGCCCGGCCGAGTCGATCGTCTCTCCCGGGTTGTCAACAAAGGGTAAAGATTAGCGTGGAGAACCGAAAAAATTTCTTCCATCTGCATCTGATATCTGACTCAACCGGAGAGACTCTCATCTCCGCGGGCCGCGCGGCCGCCGCCCAATTTCAGTCCTCGCTTGCAGTCGAACATGTCTACCCGCTGATTCGCAACCGCAAGCAGCTGCTGGCGGTGCTCGAAGCCGTCGACCAGGAACCGGGTATCGTGCTCTATACGATTGTCGATCACGAGCTGGCCGGATTGATCGATGAACGGTGCCGGGACATGGGACTGCCCTCAGTGAATGTCCTGGAACCGGTCATGATCACCTTCCAGGCTTATCTGGGTGCGCCGTCGCGCCGTCGCGTCGGTGCCCAGCACGCTCTGAATGCCGATTATTTCAAACGCATCGAAGCCCTCAACTTCACGATGGATCATGATGACGGCCAGATGCCGGAGAGTTATGATGAAGCAGACGTGGTGTTGATCGGGATCAGCCGCACCTCGAAGACGCCGACCAGCATCTACCTCGCTAATCGCGGCATCAAGACTGCCAATATCCCGATCGTTCAAGGCGTGGACCTGCCGGAAAGCCTCTATCGTGCCGCCCGGCCCCTGATTGTCGGTTTGATAGCGACGACGGATCGGATCAGTCAGGTGCGCGAGAACCGTGATCTGGGCGCCACGCAGGGTTTCGACCGACACCATTATACCGACCGGGCCAGCATCAACGAGGAACTGAAATATGCGCGAGCACTTTGCGCGCGTCATAACTGGCCGATCATCGACGTAACGCGAAGATCCATCGAAGAGACGGCGGCGGCGATCGTTGCGCTGCGCCCGAAGCTGCGTTAAGCGAAACCGCCTGCGGTTTCTGGGAGATATTCGTGACGTCGCCTCTCGTACTTGCCTCCTCCAGCCCTTTTCGCCGAATGCTTATGGAAAATGCCGGCTTGACCTTTGAAAGTCAGGCGGCGGATATCGACGAGCGGAAGATTGAAGCCAGCCTGGAAGGAGCAAGTCCTGATAAGGTCGCACTCACTCTTGCGAGAGCAAAGGCCCTGGAGGTCAGTCAGCGGCATTCGGGTGCGCTGGTGATCGGGTCGGACCAGACCATGTCGCTCGGCAATCGTGTTTTTCACAAACCGAAATCGCTTGGCGAAGCGAAGGAGAACCTTCTGTCGCTGTCGGGCAAGACCCACCGGCTGAACAGCGCCATCGCCATTGTCAGGGATCACGGCGTCTTGTGGGAGCACGTCTCCCACGCCAACCTGACGGTGCGCCCGCTGACGGAAGCCTTTGTTGACCGATATCTGGCGCGGGTGGGCGAAAAGGCATTTTCCAGCGTCGGGGCCTATCAGCTGGAAGGCGAGGGAATTCAACTTTTCTCTGAGATTGAAGGCGACTATTTCACCATCCTGGGTCTGCCGATGTTGCCGCTCCTCGATAAGCTGCGGGAGCTTGCTGCAATCGATGGCTGATTCACGTGAAACATTCTTGGTTAACGCCTTCGTCACCGGCTGGCCGGTCAAGCATTCCCGCTCGCCGATGATCCACAATTACTGGCTGAAGCAATTCGGCATCGCCGGCTCCTATCGGGCGGAGGCGGTGACGGAAGCGGACTTCCCAGCTTTTATCCGCTCTTTGAGGGATGGCAGTTCCGGTTATCGCGGCGGCAATGTCACCATTCCGCATAAGGAACTTGCTTTTAAACTCGCAGACAGGCCGGATGAACTGGCCGAAGAACTCGGAGCATCCAACACGCTGTGGATGGAGGACGGAATCCTCCATGCGACGAACACAGATGGTTACGGCTTCACCGCAAATCTCGATGACCGTCACCCTGGCTGGGACCGAGCCGATCGGGCGGTGATCTTCGGCGCGGGCGGAGCGAGCAGGGCGGTCATTCAGGCGATCCGTGACCGCGGCATTGGCGAGATTCATGTGGTCAATCGCACATTGCCCCGAGCAAAAGAGCTCGCAGACCGCTTCGGCGCCAAGGTACATGCTCATCCAATGGAAGCCCTGAACGAGGTGATGACGGGCGCAGGATTGTTCGTCAACACCACCTCGCTTGGTATGGACGGCAGTCCGGCACCTGACGTGAATTTTTCCCCTCTCCGTAGCGGTGCCGTGGTGACAGACATCGTTTACATACCACTGAAGACCCCTTTGCTGGCTCAGGCAGAAGAGCAGGGGTTCCCGATTGTCGATGGCCTTGGAATGCTTCTGCATCAGGCGGTGCCGGGATTCGAGAAGTGGTTCGGCCGCCGGCCGACTGTCGATGCGGCGCTTCGGGATATAGTGATTGCCGATATGGAAAGACACGGATGATTGTCGTCGGCCTCACCGGCTCCATTGGCATGGGCAAGTCCACGACCGCAAAAATGTTTGCGGAGGAGGGTGTGCCGGTGAATGATTCCGATGCCGTTGTGCACGACCTTTACCGCGGCGATGCCGTGGCACCCATCGGTATTGCTTTTCCAGGTAGCGTCAGGGACGGCGCTGTCGATCGACAGGAGCTGTCGCGCCAGCTTTCTGCCGCACCAGAAAAATTCCAGATCCTCGAAGCGATCGTCCATCCGCTGGTCCGCCAGCGTGAAATCGCCTTTCTCGAGCGGCATCGGCAGTCGAAGACGGATATTGTTGTCCTAGATATTCCGCTGCTTTTTGAGGTGAAAGGTGCAGATCGGGTGGATGTGGTAGTGGTTGTCACCTGTGATCCACAGATCCAGCGGGCGAGGGTACTTGCGCGCCCCGGCATGACCGAGGAAAAATTGGCGATGATTCTCTCCCGCCAGCTGCCTGATTCAGAGAAACGAGAAAAAGCCGATTTTCTGATCGACACCGGCCTCGGTCTCCAGAGCGCGAAAGCAAGGGTGCGGGAAATAATCGCCTCTTTAAGATCCGGAAAGATGAGCGAGCATGCGTGAGATTATCTTCGATACGGAAACCACCGGCCTCGAGACCCGATTCGATCGCGTGATCGAAATCGGCGGCATCGAGCTGATCAACAATTTTCCGACAGGCAAGACGCTGCATCTTTACATCAATCCTGGCGACCGCAAGGTTCATCCGGATGCATTGGCGGTGCATGGCATCACCGATGAGTTCCTGAAGGACAAGCCAGGTTTTGCAGATATTGCCCATCAGATCGTCGAATTTTTCGACGGTGCCAAATGGATTGCCCACAATGCCAACTTCGATATCGGCTTCATCAACGCAGAATTCGAAAGGATAGGACTGCCCCCGGTGCAGACCGACCGTGTAGTCGATACGCTCGCACTGGCTCGCCGCAAGCATCCGATGGGTCCGAACTCGCTCGATGCGCTTTGCCGCCGCTACGGCATTGACAACGCCCATCGTACCAAGCACGGCGCCCTCCTCGACTCCGAGCTTCTGGCGGAAGTCTATATCGAGATGACGGGCGGGCGTCAGGCTGCCCTCGGCCTGATGGGTACCGAGCGGTCAACGACCGTCATCGAGGTGGACGAAATCGTAGTGACTGCTGTCGGCCGGCCACGGCCTTTGCCGAACAGATTGACGGAAGCAGAGGTCGAGGCGCATGCCGCAATGGTGGCCTCGCTCAAAGACAAGGCACTCTGGCTCAAATACAAGCCTGCCGAATAAAAAAACCGGGTTTTAGCCCGGTTTCTTTTTGATGATATGACGCTTGAATCAACTGTTCAGGGCCTGGACCTTCGAGCGAGCCTGCTCTTCAGCCATACGTTGGGTGAACATCTGGGCGAAATCGATCGGATCGATCATCAGCGGCGGGAAGCCGCCGTTACGCGTGACGTCGGCGACGATCTGGCGGGCGAAGGGGAAAAGCAGCCGCGGGCACTCGATGAAGAGAAGCGGCAGCATATGTTCCTGAGGAAAGCCGGTAATGCGGAAGACGCCGCCGTACACGAGCTCCGCCGCAAAAACCACCTTGTCGCCATCCTTGGCTTCGGCGTTCAGCGTCAGCACTACATCGAAATCGGCCTCCGAAAGCGGATTGGCATTGACATTGACATTGATCGTAATGCCGGGAGCCTTGTCGCGGGCCTGCAGCGAACGTGGCGCGCCGGGATTCTCGAACGAGAGATCCTTGGTATATTGCGCCAGAATGTTGATGGACGGCTGGGCGGCCTGGTTGTTTTCGTCTGCCATTGGGACTTCCTCGAGGCTCTGGAACGTTGAGGCCCTCTAACATTTCGGAATATGCCTTACAACCCTGGCAAACTTCCAGGCCCGTTCAAGGTTCCCGACTTTTGGGTCCGGCCCAAGGGGAGGTCGAACCGGAATTCGCAGAATTGTCGTCTCGATGAAAATCTTCCTCGTCGAGATCGACGACTGGGCCTGGTTTCTGGCCGGCCGGTCTAGTTCGGCTACCCTCGTAGTGGCTGGTCGTGCGTGTGCGGATCACGACGATGCGCCTGCCGACCAGGGACCACAGAAAGCTGCGCACGAAGGGGATGAAGAGCGCGAGCCCGATAAGATCAGTCAGGAAGCCCGGCAGCAAAAGCAGGATACCAGCTACGACGATCATCGCACCGTCGACCAAGGTGCGTCCGGGCATCCGGCCGTCGCGGCTTTCGGCCGAGATCTGTTTCAGGATCTGCATGCCCTGGCTGCGAAGCAGGATGGCGCCGAGGATCGCCGTGCCGACCACGAGGCCTAGTGTCGCCCACAGTCCGAGTGCTCGGCCGACGAGGACAAAACCCGCAATTTCGGCCAATGGCCACAGAAGAAGAATTGGCAGCAGAAAGAAACGCATGATGTTCCCTGTTTTAATCTCGCCCCGCGCGTGTCGATACTGACGCCTTCGCTATTTGAATGATGGGCGGATGCGGACTATATGAGAAGCTGTACCAACGATTTAAACGGCATTGCGGGTCAATATGGGTTCCAACGACTTTATAACACTCTTTTTCCTCGTCGCCGCTGTGCTGATCTTCCTTCAGCTGCGCAGTGTGCTCGGCCGGCGGACGGGAAACGAGAAACCGCCGTTCGATCCTTACAGCCCGCGGGATGTGGCGAAGAATCCGGGCGGAGACGACAGCAAGGTTGTGACCTTGCCGCGCCGCGATGCTCCCGATGACGAGCAGCGTTATCTGGACATTGATGCCGTTGCCAAGCCTGACACGCCGCTCAATGCCTCCCTTCGGGAGATTTTGAGGGCGGATCCGTCCTTCCGCCCGCGCGATTTCCTCAATGGTGCGCGCATGGCCTATGAGATGATCGTGATGGCGTTTGCCGATAGCGACCGTAAGACCCTTAAAGGTCTGCTCTCGAAGGAAGTCTATGAAGGTTTCGATGCAGCGATCTCCGAACGCGAGGCGAGGGGGGAAGTGGTAAAATCCACATTTGTCGGCATCGACAAATCGGACATAACCCACGCCGTCATCAAGGATTCCGAAACGCAGATTACGGTCCGTATCATCAGCCAGCTGATCTCCGCTACCTACGACAAGGCGGGTACCTTGATTGATGGTGACCAGGAAACCGTGGCCGAGGTGACCGATATCTGGACTTTTGCCCGCGACATCCGCTCCCGCGACCCGAATTGGAAGCTGGTCGCTACCGAATCCGAGCAATGACAGGCGGTTCTGCTGGGTTTGCGCTGCGGCGGGTTGCCTTCACGGATCTGCCGGGATGGGAGGACGAGGACCCCCGTGCGCTTTTTCCCGGAATGAGGTCCTGTCTTGAGGATGTCCTCAAGGTCAAGCCATATCGTACCGGCTCGCTTGGCCTGACGGCCGGGGATCTGACGGTCCTTCTTGAAAAGGCGAGCGAGAGCCCTTCCAATGCGGCGTCGGCGCGTGCTTTTTTTGAAGCCCATTGCATCCCGTTTCAGATCGCCCGGCAAGACGGGCGGCGGGGTTTCGTAACGGCCTTTTACGAGCCGGAAGTGGAAGTCTCCGAGACATCCGACGGGACATGGCGCTATCCTTTCTACTACCGCCCTCCGGATCTGATCGATCTTGATGACTCCAACCGGCCGGCGGAAATGGACTCCGGCTACATGTTTGGACGTCAATCCGGAACCGGGATTGTCGCTTATCCGGACCGCGGCGAGATAGACCGTGGTTTTCTCGCGGGGCGAGGCCTCGAGATCGCTTTTGCCAGATCGAAGGTGGATGTCTTTTTCGCGCATGTGCAGGGAGCGGCGCGCCTGAGATATCCCGATGGAAGAGTGAGGCGCATCACATATGCCGCAAAGGCGGGCCATCCGTTTTCACCGATCGGAAAGCTTCTGATCGACCGGGGAGAAATCGACCCGGCTACGGTTTCGATGCAGAGCATCCGAAGTTGGCTTGAACGGAATCCGGCTAAGGTCGATGAGGTCCTGTGGCACAATCGCTCCTACATCTTCTTTCGGGAGGCGGATGTTTCCGATCCGTCGTTAGGACCGGTGGCGGCGGCTAAGGTGCCGCTGATCGCCGGCCGATCGCTGGCGGTCGACCGGCAGATACACACCTTCGGTTTTCCCTTCTTCATACGCTCCGAGACGCTGACCCATCTGGATGGTGGCAAGCCCTTTAGCCGCCTGATGTTGGCTCTCGACACCGGCTCCGCAATCGTCGGCCCTTCGCGCGGCGACATTTTTACCGGCTCCGGGTTCGAGGCGGGCGAGTTGGCGGGGACGGTTCGCAACGAAGCCGATTTTTATATTCTCCTGCCAAGGCATCTGGCGGACAGGTTCGGCGGATGAAGGGTGGCCGCAAACTCGATCCGGAAGAGCGAATCCTTTGGGGCAAGGTGGCTAAGTCTGCGCGTGCCTTGCCGGGCCGGATGAAGGAAATCCTCGAGTTTGAAGAGCAGGAAGCGGCCAAACTAATGGCGGAACAACCTGTCCGACCGAAAGCCATGCCTTTGCCGGGAAGCCCGGTGGCCGAAACCGCAAAGAAGCCGAAACGCTCCGTCGGTCATCATCATCCGCTCGAAAAGCCGGTCAAGAAGAAGCTCGCCAAGGGACGGCTCCCGATCGAGGCGCGGCTTGATCTTCATGGCCTTTTCCAGGACGAAGCCCATGACCTGCTGCTCGATTTCCTGCTTCGGGCTTATGAGCGGGGTCTTCGTCATGTGCTGGTTATCACCGGAAAAGGCAGCTCGATGGGTAGTGAAGGTGCTTTGCGCCGCGCCGTGCCCCTCTGGTTTTCAAAGGCCGAATTCCGGTTTCTGATATCGTCGTACGAGTGGGCCGCGCGCCATCACGGCGGGGAAGGTGCGATGTATGTCCGTCTTGCCCGCAGCCGGGCTCATGGGGAAGAGCGCGAATGACGCCCTTCGGTCAGGCGCTTCGTGAACTACGCCGCCGAAGGGGTATCACCCAGCGGATGCTGGCCGAAGCGATCGGCGTTACGCCAGCTTATCTTTCTGCGCTTGAACACGGGCGGCGCGGCAAGCCGACCTTCGAGCTCCTGCAGAGAATTGCCGGGTATTTTAATATCATCTGGGATGAGGCAGAAGAACTGTTCGGGCTCGCAGCGGACTCTCATCCGAAGGTGGTTCTGGACACGTCGGGCATGCCGGCGTCCTACACCGCCTTTGCCAACCGCCTTGCGCAACGGATTCGCACTTTGGCCCCGGACGTGATAGAAGAAATGGACATGCTGTTGAAGAAAAACCCTCCTCTGGATTGACTTTCGGCGCCCATCCACGGCTTTCATGCCGTGTTCCCACGGACCAACCTTTAGAAACCGCCCCGGTTTGCCTATATTTCGGGGGTGGAATAGCTGGTGATTCGCATGGCCAGCATCTCAAACGATTGGAAGAAAATTGATGACCGATACAACCGTCAGCGAGAATGACGCGAGTGCCGAATATGGTGCCGATTCGATCAAGGTCCTGAAGGGCCTCGATGCTGTCCGCAAGCGTCCCGGCATGTATATCGGCGATACAGACGATGGCTCCGGCCTGCATCACATGGTGTATGAAGTCGTAGACAACGCGATCGACGAAGCCCTGGCCGGCCATGCCGATCTGGTGACCGTGGCGCTGAACCCTGACGGCTCGGTCACCGTGACGGACAACGGTCGCGGCATTCCGACCGACATCCACACCGGCGAGGGTGTGTCGGCTGCGGAAGTCATCATGACGCAGCTCCATGCCGGCGGGAAATTCGACCAGAACTCCTACAAGGTTTCCGGCGGTCTGCACGGGGTTGGTGTTTCCGTCGTCAATGCTCTGTCGGTCTGGCTGAAACTGCGCATCCGGCGCAACGGCAAGGTCCACGAGATCTCCTTCACGCATGGAGTCGCCGATGCGCCGCTGAAGGTTATCGGGGAGTATGAAGGCCGCTCCGGCACTGAGGTTACCTTCCTCGCAAGCCCGCAGACCTTCACCATGACGGAATACGATTACAATACCCTCGAGCATCGTCTTCGCGAGTTGGCATTCTTGAATTCGGGCGTGAGAATCCGGCTAACGGACAAGCGCAAGCCGGATATCCGTGAAGAAGAGATGCTCTATGACGGCGGTTTGGAAGCCTTCGTCCGTTATCTCGACCGCGCTAAGAAACCGCTGGTCGAAAAGCCTGTCGCCATCAAGGGCGAGAAGGACGGCATCACCGTCGAAGTCGCGATGTGGTGGAACGACAGCTACCACGAGAACGTGCTCTGCTTCACCAACAACATTCCGCAGCGCGATGGGGGCACCCATATGGCGGGTTTCCGCGGCGCGCTGACCCGCCAGGTCACGTCTTACGCCGACACCTCCGGTATCACCAAAAAAGAAAAGGTCACACTGCAGGGGGAAGACTGCCGTGAGGGCTTGACCGCGGTGCTTTCCGTCAAGGTCCCGGATCCTAAGTTTTCGTCGCAAACGAAAGACAAGCTTGTTTCCTCGGAAGTCCGGCCAGTGGTCGAAAGCCTCGTTAACGAGGCTCTTAGCACTTGGTTCGAGGAACATCCGACCGAAGCAAAGATCTTGGTCGGCAAGGTCGTCGAAGCCGCCGTCGCCCGCGAGGCGGCTCGCAAGGCGCGCGAACTCACCCGTCGCAAGGGTGTTCTCGACATTGCCTCGTTGCCGGGCAAGCTCGCCGATTGCTCCGAACGTGATCCGGCAAAGTCCGAACTTTTCCTCGTGGAAGGTGACTCGGCGGGCGGTTCGGCAAAGCAGGGCCGTTCGCGCGAAAACCAAGCGATCCTGCCCCTGCGCGGCAAGATCTTGAATGTGGAGCGCGCGCGTTTCGACAAAATGCTGTCGAGCCAGGAAATCGGTACGCTGATCACGGCGCTCGGCACGTCGATCGGCAAGGACGAATTCAACGTCGACAAGCTGCGTTACCACAAGATCATCATCATGACGGACGCCGACGTCGACGGCGCTCATATCAGAACGCTTCTGCTCACCTTCTTCTTCCGGCAGATGCCGGATCTGATCGAACGTGGGCATATCTATATCGCCCAGCCGCCGCTTTATAAGGTGACGCGCGGCAAATCGGTCCAGTATCTGAAGGACGAGAAGGCGCTTGAGGAATATCTCATCGGCATGGGTCTGGAGGACGCGACCTTGACGCTCGGCTCGGGAGAGGTAAGGGCCGGTCAGGATCTGCGTGAAGTGATTCAGGATGCCCTTCGCCTTCGCTCCCTGGTCGAAGGGCTGCACTCCCGTTACAGCCGTTCGATCATCGAGCAGGCGGCGATCGCCGGCGCGTTGAACCCGGAACTGACGGATAATCCCGAACGCGCCCGGCAGACGGCAGATGAAGTGGCCCGGCGGCTGGACATGATCGCCGAAGAAACGGAGCGGGGCTGGTCCGGCCATGTGACGACGGAAGGCGGCTTGCGCTTTGAGCGCATGGTGCGCGGCGTCAAGGAGGTCGCGGTCGTCGATGTTGCCCTGATTGGCTCGGCGGATGCCCGCCATATCGATCAGATGACGGCGCGCCTGCAGGAAATCTACCGCACGCCGCCGGTGCTCAGCCGCAAGGAAGGGGCGCAGGAGATTCCGGGTCCGCGTGCACTTCTGGATTCGATCTTCGCTTCCGGTCGCAAGGGCCTCTCCATGCAGCGTTACAAGGGACTCGGTGAAATGAATGCCGAGCAGCTTTGGGAAACGACGCTCGATCCGAACGTCCGTTCTCTGCTGCAGGTGAAGGTCAATGATGCGACGGACGCCGACGGTCTCTTCTCGCGTTTGATGGGCGACGAAGTCGAGCCGCGCCGCGAATTCATCCAGGAGAACGCGCTAAGCGTCGCCAACCTCGACATCTGACGTTCCGGCACCGGACGACAATAAAAGCGGCGGGTCGCAATGCCCGCCGCTTTTTCTATGTCCAGAGTAAAAAATGTTTCACGTGAATCTTTCCTGTGGATAGGGATTCACGTGAAACAATTCTTAAATCTCGGTGCCAAGCCTCATGGCTCCCCGGCGAACCTGCCTTCGAAGGCAATTTCGGAAACGGGCTTCCGCTTGCTCGGGAATTCCCGCTCGGCAAGATCGTCAGGAAGCGTGCTCCGATCGGCAATCCGGCCGATCGCCGCCGCCGCCTCCACTCGATAGCCTTCCGGAATGCCGAGCGCCTCGATCGCCCTTTCCTTGTCGAAACCTTCCATGCCGTGAGCGTGATAACCAAGCTTCATCGTCTGGCAGATGACGGAAAACCAGGCAGCGCCGGTATCGTAGGAATGGGTATAGGCGGGCTTTCGTTCGCCGTCTTTGGAAACCCGATAGGTTTTCGAGACGACGAACACGAGTGCGGCGGCATTCTTTGCCCAGCGCTGGTTGCCGGGGACAAGGATGTCCACCAGAATGGGGAACGAAGCAGTTCCGCGAAGTGCATAGATGAATCGCCACGGCTGGTTGTTGCCGGAGGACGGTGCCCAGTGGGCGGCATCTAGGATCGTCAGCATCGTCTCCTGGCTGATCGTCTCCTCCGTGAAGGCCCGCGGCGACCACCGATCCAGGAAAAAGGCATCGATGGGAAACTCGGATTGTCGGGAATTGCTGCTGGTCATGAACTTCCCTTGGCGGGTTGGCAAAAAAAATCACAGACATCTACATAGTCGACAGCCCGCCGAGGGCAACAGGTCACTTTCCCCCTGAAACGGACGTGACAAGCAGGGGCTCTTGATCCATAAACGCGCCTTGTCTGACAACCGGAGGAGAGATTCCTTGAAACTGATGCGCGTTGGTGAGCCGGGCCAGGAGAAGCCGGCCGTGGTCGATAGCAATGGTAAGATTCGCGATCTTTCCGGCCACGTGGCCGATATAGCGGGTTCGGCGATATCGCCGGAGGGACTTGCTAAGATTGCGGCGATCGATCCGGAAAGTCTGCCCGAGCTTCAGCCGACCCGCATCGGCGCCTGCGTCGCCGGCACCGGCAAGTTCATCTGCATCGGCCTCAATTATTCCGATCATGCCGCCGAAACGGGTGCGACCGTTCCGCCGGAGCCGGTCATCTTCATGAAGGCGACTTCCGCGATCTGCGGACCGAATGACGACGTCCTCATTCCGCGGGGTTCGGAAAAGACCGACTGGGAAGTCGAGCTCGGCGTCGTGATCGGGAAGACCGCCAAATACGTCTCCGAAGCCGATGCCATGGATTACGTCGCCGGTTATTGCGTCAGCCACGACGTTTCCGAACGCGCGTTCCAGACGGAGCGCGCTGGCCAGTGGACAAAGGGTAAGTCCTGCGACACCTTCGGCCCTGTCGGCCCCTGGCTCGTCACCAAGGACGAGATCGCGGATCCGCAGAACCTCGGCATGTGGCTGAAGGTCAATGGCGAAACCATGCAGAACGGTTCTTCCAGAACCATGGTCTATGGCGTCGGCTATCTCGTTTCCTATCTCAGCCAGTTCATGTCGCTGCATCCGGGCGACATCATTTCTACAGGAACGCCTCCGGGCGTCGGCCTCGGCATGAAGCCTCCGCGGTTCCTAAAGGCCGGAGACGTCGTCGAGCTTGGCATCGAAGGCCTTGGCAGCCAGCGCCAGACCTTTGTCGCCGATGTATAAGTGATTGACGGACTCTCATCCTTGCTTGTGGGAGTCCGTATCTGCCCGGCCATCACGGAACCTTAAGGCTTGCGTGCCATTCTAGAGAGCACAGATGATTTGTGTTCCGCTCGTTCCGCCCTCAGGCATGTCCAGCCGGTTCTCTCCCAGATGTTGCATTGCAATAGAAAAGTGCTAGCCTGTTCCCCCATAAATAACGAACCGATTGGTTCGATGCCCCTGCCGAATACCCTGTCGGAAATCAAGAAAGGTGGCACCTCGATGTTCTATCAGCTCTATGAGATGAACCACGCCGTCATGGCGCCCTTCCGCGCCGCTGCGGATGCCATGCGCTTTTTCTATGCCAATCCCCTCAACCCCTTCTCGCAGACCACCGTGGCCCGCACCGTTGCGGCAGGTTTGGAAGTTTTCGAGCGGGTCACCCGTCGTTACGGTAAGCCGGTTTTCGGACACGCCGAAACCACGATTGACGGAAAGCCTGTTGCGGTGACCGAGGAGGTCGTCTGGGCAAAGCCTTTTTGCAATCTTCTGCATTTCAAACGCCACGTGGCGGGCGGCAGGGGGCAGGATCAAAAGATTCTGGTGGTTGCGCCGATGTCCGGCCACTATGCCACGCTTCTGCGGGGTACTGTCGAAGCGCTTCTCCCCCATGCCGATGTCTATATTACCGACTGGATCGACGCCCGGATGGTGCCCTTGTCCGAGGGACGGTTCGATCTGGACGACTATATCGATTACATCATCGAGATGTTGCATGTCATCGGGCCTGGTACGCATGTGATCGGGGTGTGTCAGCCCTCGGTGCCGGTCCTGGCGGCGGTGGCCGTCATGGAGTCCCAGCAGGATTCGATGATCCCCGCTTCGATGACCTTGATGGGCGGGCCGATCGACACCCGCATCAATCCGACGGCTGTCAACGATCTCGCGCAGCAGAAGCCGCTCGAATGGTTCCGCGAAAACGTCATCATGAACGTGCCGTGGCCGCAGCCGGGGTTCATGCGCCGTGTCTATCCAGGCTTCCTTCAGCTTTCCGGCTTCATGTCGATGAACCTTGACCGGCACCTCGTCGCGCACAAGGAATTTTATGAACACCTTGTCAAGAACGACGGCGAGTCGGCTGAAAAGCATCGGGATTTCTATGACGAATATCTGGCCGTTATGGATCTCACCGAAGAATTTTATCTTCAGACGGTCGACACGGTCTTCATCAAGCATTCGCTGCCGAAGGGCGAGATGATGCATCGCCGCATCCCCGTCGATACGTCGGCCATCCGCAATGTGGCGCTGCTGACGATCGAGGGAGAAAACGACGATATCTCCGGTCTCGGCCAGACGCAGGCGGCACAGACCATCTGCGCGAACATCCCGGAGGACATGCGCCAGCATTACATGCAGCCGGATGTCGGTCACTACGGCGTGTTCAACGGGTCGCGGTTCCGTCGCGAGATCGCGCCCCGGATCGTCGCGTTCACCCAAAAGCACGCCCGCACACCATCCAGGACGACGCCGTTCAAACGGATCATCAAGGGCGGCAAGGCCGGCTGAGACCGCCTCGTTCCGATTTCCGGCATATATTTCAGCATCTTCTTGAATTTAATGATTCCCCTTCTTGAAGGGGGGTCATACGCTCACCAAATCGAATTCAGTCGGGCTGGCATGCGGCCACCCGCTGAAAACCTTAGGGTGTGACCTATGAACCAGTCAGCATTGATTCGTCCGGAGTGGACGCCGGCCACCATCGCTCTCATGGTGCTCGGTTTTGTGGTCTTCTGGCCGTTGGGCCTCGCCATGCTTGCCTATATCCTCTTCGGAGACAGGCTTCGCTGCTTCAAGCGCGACGCAAACGATCGCGCCGATCGCATGTTCGCCGGCTGCCGCCGGGCGAAGTCTCGTTACAACACGCATTTTTCGACGGGCAACGTCGCGTTCGACGATTGGCGCAAGGCTGAGCTCGACCGCCTCGAAGAAGAGCGCCGTAAGCTGGACGAGATGCGCGATGAATTCGATTCCTACGTCCGCGAGCTTCGCCGAGCCAAGGACCAGGACGAGTTCGACCGCTTCATGCGCGAGCGCAAGAATCGGCCTTCCGGTGAGAACCCGGTCGTCGACCTGTAACTCCTGCTTGGATTCACGTGAAACAGAATGGAGCCGGCGTCGAAAACGCCGGCTTTTTTAGGGAAGGGAATCGGTTAGAAAGAAAGAATGTTCGCGCTTCTGAAAAAGCCCCCCCGCACAAAATCGAGACCCCTCGAAACGGTGAAGCGCACCCTGGATGTCGGCGATCGCGCAATGCCGCTGACGATCAGGGAAAATCGTCGGGCCACCCGCATCACGCTCCGGATCGAGCCGGGCGGTCGGGCGCTCAATCTCACGGTACCACTTGGGTTGCGGCGGCACGAGATCGAGGATTTTCTTGACCGTCATCAGGGATGGCTGCTGACGCGGCTTGCGAAATTTTCCACCGAAAACCCCATTCGCCCGGGCGGCTGCGTTCCATTTCGTGGCGTGTCTCACCGCATCGAGCATACTGGCTCCCTGAGAGGGATAACCGAGGCTCTGGTACTGGACGGTCAACCGGTATTGAAGGTGAGCGGACTTGAGGGTCACATAGGCCGACGGCTTTCGGCCTTTTTCAAGAAGGAGGCGCGCAAGGATCTGGAGGTTCTTGTTGCTCGCCATGCTGCCGCGATCCGCAAGCCGGTTCGGTCGATCACCATGAAGGATACCCGCAGCCGCTGGGGCTCCTGCTCCTGGGATGGAAACCTGAGTTTTTCCTGGCGCATCGTCATGGCCCCGTCTCTCGTCATCGACTATCTCGCGGCCCATGAGGTGGCGCATCTGAAGGAGATGAACCACGGTCCGAAGTTCTGGGCGCTCTGCAAGGAGCTCTGCCCGCGGATGGAAGAGGCCCGCAAATGGCTGAAGCAGCATGGGTCGCAGCTCCATGCAATCGATTTTGATTGATCGCCACGGGCCACATCTTCTCTTTATCTCAGCGGGAGAGGGGCAAAATACGGCTCCTGGTGCCGGATTTTTCAATAGCTTAACAAAAATCCCATCCCCGTCCCATGGGGCTCGCCTAGAATTTGCCCATCCCGCTTCGGCTACACCGGCCCGCATAACCGGCGAGGCGGGACCGGTGATCTGGCGAACCGCCCTTATGCAAGCGGATCGTCAGGGGCTGCGCAGAAAATGGTTCCCCTCTCGCCGGAACCGGCGGGGCGTGCGTGTGTCGCACACAAACCGGCCCTGATAAACATCATCGACAAACGGGTCGCCGCAGAGGAACCGGAGTTGCGCGGAAAAAACACACCGAACGGGACACGTTGCGTGTCACCTAAACTAATTTATACGAGGCACACGACGTGTCCCGGCCGATCCTCGCCTCAAGGCCGAGGATGACGAAAGAACAAACGCTCGTCCTCCCGGGCGAGCCCCGCAAGACCCGAAGATCGCCAAGGGGCCAATCCGTCTTGGCACGATTTGCCTCGACTTCGGCAAGATTTCGTGTCACTCCCGCACCTCATGAAACCTGATATCAAGATCTGCGGATTGAAGACCCCAGAGGCTGTCGATCGCGCCGTGGCGCGGGGCGCCACGCATATCGGTTTTATCTTTTTTCCCAAAAGCCCGCGTAATATTGCGCCGGAGGTTGCTGGCGAGATGGCGGACCGTGTCCGGGGGCGCGTGAAGATCGTCGCCGTCACGGTGAATGCCGACGACGAGGAGCTGGACGACATCGTTTCACTGCTCCGTCCGGATATCCTGCAGCTGCACGGCAACGAAAGCCCGGAACGCGTCCTGCACTTGAAGGCGCTCTACGGCCTGCCGGTCATGAAGGTTTTTTCGGTCAGGGAGGCCGGCGATCTCGACCGCATCGACGCTTATATCGGCGTCGCCGACCGTTTCCTGTTCGATGCCAAGGCCCCGGCGGGATCCGAACTTCCGGGCGGCAACGGCGTTTCCTTTGACTGGAGTGTGATGGCTTCGCTTGACGAAAGCGTGGATTACATGCTTTCCGGGGGATTGAACAAGGATAATGTCGCTGCCGCGCTCGCGTCTACCCGCGCAACCGGTATCGATATGTCGTCCGGTGTGGAAAGTGCGCCGGGCGTCAAGGACCTTGGCATGATCGATGCGGTCTTCGATGCTATCGCAGCAGCGCGGCAGAAGATCGCCTAAGGAGTTGAGAGTGAACCAGACGCCACAACCCAATTCGTTTCGTTCCGGCCCTGACGAGGACGGCCGTTTCGGCATTTTCGGCGGACGCTTCGTCGCCGAAACGCTGATGCCGCTGATCCTGGATCTGCAGGGCGAATGGGAGAAGGCGAAGACCGATCCTGTCTTCCAGAAGGAGCTGGCGGATCTCGGCGCTCACTATATCGGCCGTCCAAGCCCGCTTTATTTCGCCGAGCGCCTGACGGCCCATCTCGGCGGAGCGAAGATCTATTTCAAGCGCGAAGAGCTCAACCACACCGGTTCGCACAAGATCAACAACTGCATCGGGCAGATCCTGCTTGCCAAGCGCATGGGTAAGACCCGTATCATCGCAGAAACCGGTGCCGGTCAGCACGGCGTGGCCTCAGCCACCGTCGCCGCCCGTTTCGGTTTCCCCTGCGTCGTGTACATGGGCGCCACCGACGTCGAGCGTCAGGCCCCCAATGTGTTCCGCATGAAGCTCCTTGGTGCGGAAGTAAAGCCGGTGACAGCCGGGAACGGCACGCTGAAGGACGCCATGAACGAGGCGTTGCGCGACTGGGTCACCAATGTCGATGACACCTATTATCTGATCGGCACGGCTGCCGGCCCGCATCCTTACCCGGAAATGGTCCGCGACTTCCAGTCTGTCATCGGCACTGAAGCCCGGGAGCAGATCCTGGAAGCGGAAGGCAGGCTTCCTGATGTCGTCATCGCCGCGGTGGGCGGCGGCTCCAACGCAATCGGCATCTTCCATCCCTTCCTGGACGACCAGGATGTAAAGATCGTCGGCGTCGAAGCAGGCGGCCGCGGGCTTCAGGGCGAAGAACATTGCGCTTCCATCACCGCCGGCACGCCGGGCGTGTTGCATGGCAATCGCACCTATCTGCTGCAGAATGAAGACGGGCAGATCCTCGAAGGCCATTCGATTTCGGCGGGCCTCGATTATCCGGGCATCGGCCCTGAGCACAGCTGGCTGCATTCCATCGGCCGGGTGGAATATGTGCCGATCATGGACCAGGAAGCTCTGGACGCATTCCAGGTTCTCACTCGACTTGAAGGCATCATTCCGGCACTGGAGCCGAGCCACGCCCTCGCAGAAGTCATCAAGCGCGCGCCGAAAATGGGCAAGGAAGAGATCATCCTGATGAACCTCTCCGGCCGGGGCGACAAGGATATCTTCACCGTCGGCAAGATTCTCGGAATGGAACTCTGACATGACAGCTCGTATGGACAACCGTTTCGCGGCGCTGAAAGCCGAGGGCCGTCCCGCTCTGATCACCTATTTCATGGGCGGCGATCCGGATTTCGAAACGTCGCTGAACATCATGAAGGCTTTGCCGGAGGCCGGTGCGGACGTCATAGAACTCGGCATGCCGTTCTCGGATCCGATGGCCGATGGGCCAGCAATCCAGATGGCGGGTCAGCGGGCGCTCAAAGGCGGCCAGACCCTTTCAAAGACGTTGGAACTGGCGCGGAAATTCCGCGAAGGGGACAACGAGACGCCGATTGTGATGATGGGCTACTACAATCCCATCTATGTCTACGGCGTCGACAAGTTTCTCGATGACGCAATCTCGGCCGGGATAGACGGCCTGATCGTCGTCGATCTGCCCCCGGAAATGGACGATGAACTTTGTATCCCGGCTCTTGCCAAGGGCATCAACTTCATCCGACTCGCAACACCTACCACCGATGACAAGCGTCTGCCGGCCGTCCTCAAGAACACGTCCGGTTTTGTTTATTACGTCTCGATGAACGGCATCACCGGTTCGGCTCTGCCGGACCCGTCGCTGGTTTCGGGCGCCGTCAAGCGCATCAAGGGCCACACAAAGCTGCCCGTCTGCGTCGGCTTCGGCGTGAAGACGGCCGATCACGCCAAGGCGATTGGCGCTGCGGCCGATGGCGTTGTGGTCGGCTCGGCAATCGTCGCGCAGATTGCGGGCAGCCTGACGAAGGACGGTGCGGCAGGTCCGGATACAGTCGCAGCTGTTTCGACCCTGGTTCGCGGCCTGGCGACCGGCGTACGCGCCGCCCGCCTTGTTGCCGCCGAATAGTTTACCCACATTAGGCAAGATTCCAACGGGAGTACGCCCAAGTGAACTGGATCACCAATTATGTCCGGCCACGTATCAATTCCATGCTTGGCCGCCCGAACCGGGACGTTCCGGAAAACCTCTGGATCAAATGCCCGGAAACCGGCGAAATGGTCTTCCACAAGGATCTGGAAGAGAACAAGTGGGTCATCCCCGCATCCGGCTATCACATGAAGATGCCGGCCAAGGCGCGACTGAAGGATCTGTTCGACGGCGGCCACTTCGAATCGCTGCCGCAGCCGAAGGTCGCTCAGGACCCGTTGAAGTTCCGCGATTCCAAACGTTACGCCGATCGCCTCAAGGACAGCCGGGTAAAGACTGAGCAGGAGGATACCATCCTGGCCGGCGTCGGGCAGGTGCAGGGTCTGAAGCTCGTCGCCGTCGTTCACGAGTTTAATTTCATCGGCGGTTCGCTCGGCATGGCAGCCGGCGAGGCGATCGTCAGGGCCTGCGAACGGGCGGTTTCCGAAAAGTGCCCGCTGGTCATCTTCCCGGCTTCCGGCGGGGCGCGCATGCAGGAGGGCATCCTGTCGCTGATGCAGCTTCCGCGCACCACCGTTGCCGTCAACATGCTGAAGGAAGCGGGCCTGCCCTATGTCGTCGTGCTGACCAATCCAACGACCGGCGGCGTCACCGCTTCCTATGCAATGCTGGGCGACGTCCACATTGCCGAGCCGGGTGCTGAGATCGGTTTTGCCGGCAAGCGGGTGATCGAGCAGACGCTGCGCGAGAAGCTGCCGGAAGGTTTCCAGACTTCGGAATATCTGCTTGAACACGGCATGGTCGATATGGTCGTAAAGCGTCACGACATCCCGTCGACGCTGGCAAGAATCCTGAAAATGCTGACGAAGCAGCCGATCCAGCAGGCGATTGCAGCACCGGTTGCGGCCAGCGCCTGACCGATTGACGTGTCGAGAGCCGGAGCGGCGGGATGAGCACGATGAACGAGCCCGTTGTCAGCGCGGCTGAACAGGAAATCGACAAGCTGATGGCCCTTCATCCGAAGGGTTTCGACCTTTCGCTTGATCGGATCACACGGCTTCTCGAAGTTCTCGGTAATCCGCATAAGAAATTGCCGCCGGTCATCCACGTTGCAGGCACCAATGGAAAGGGGTCGGCGACGGCTTTCTGCCGGGCGCTGCTCGAGGCGGGCGGCTATGCAACGCATGTTCATACTTCCCCACATCTCGTGAATTGGCACGAACGTTACCGGATCGGCGTCACGGGTGGGCGAGGCCAGCTGGTCGATGATGCCATGTTAGCGGATGTGCTGCGACGTATCGCTGCCGCAAACGACGGCCAGACCATTACGGTCTTTGAAATTCTGACGGCGGCTACCTTTCTGCTCTTCTCCGAGCAGCCGGCCGATGCGGTCATCCTCGAAGTCGGCCTGGGCGGCCGTTTCGATGCCACCAATGTCATTTCCGATCCGGCCGTCTCCGTCATCATGCCGATCTCGCTGGATCATCAGGCCTATCTTGGCGATCGTGTGGAACTGATCGCTGCGGAAAAGGCGGGCATCATGAAGCGCGGCCGGCCGGTCGTCATAGGGCACCAGGAATTTGAGGCAGCCCAGGATACACTGGTTTCCACCGCGGAGCGGCTGGGCTGTCCGATGTCTGTCTACGGTCAGGATTTTTCCGCCCACGAGGAATTCGGCCGCCTGATTTACCAGGACGAATTTGGCCTTGCGGATCTGCCGCTGCCGAGACTTCCCGGTCGGCACCAATATGCCAATGCCGCAGCGGCGATCCGAGCCGTCAAGGCGGCAGGCTTTCCGGTGACCGAAGCCATGATGGAAAAGGCGATGGCAACGGTCGAGTGGCCGGCCCGGTTGCAGCGGATTACCGAAGGCAAGCTTCTGGGTCATGCGCCGGAAGGCGCGGAAATCTGGCTGGACGGCGGACACAATCCCGGTGCCGGCGAGGTGGTTGCCGAAGCTATGGCCGCCTTCGAGGAGCGCCAGCCTCGGCCGCTCTATATCATCGCCGGGATGATCAATACCAAGGATCCTGTCGGATATTTCCGGGCGTTCGCAGACATTGCCGAACATGTCTTCACCGTCCGCATCAGGGGCAGTGAGTCGGCACTCGATCCCGTGGTCCTGGCCCATGCCGCCTTCGATGCAGGGCTGGTCGCGGAACCGGCGGGCTCGACGGAGGAAGCCTTGCGGGAAATTACGGAAAGGCAGCTACCCGGAGCCCCGCCGCCCCGTATCCTTATCGGCGGATCGCTTTATTTCGCCGGCAACGTGCTTGCCGACAACGGCACTCCACCGAAATAAGGGTCCTTTTCGGAAACAGCAAAAAACCCGGCTGCAGGGGACAACCGGGTTTTTCGAGGTCATGCTGCGTAAAAAGGCTTAAGCGGCGCCGGAGATCCAAGCCGAAAGGGCAGTCTTCGGAGCGGCCCCGACCTTGATGTCGGCCACTTCACCGTCCTTGAACATCGCGAGCGTCGGGATCGAGCGTACGCCGAACTGGGCTGCCAGTTCCGGGTTCTCGTCGATGTTCAGCTTGGCGACCTTCACCTTGCCTGCCAGCTCGGTGGCAATTTCTTCGAGGCTCGGAGCGATCATTTTGCAGGGACCGCACCATTCAGCCCAGAAGTCCACGACCACCGGCTCGGCCGAATTCAGGACTTCGGACTGGAAATTGCTGTTATCGACTTTCACGGTAGCCATAGGGCTCTCCTTCACGATTCTCTGTTGGTGTAAATGTGAGACGGGCGCTCAAAGTTTTCAATGGCGGTCATCTCACTTTGTTTTGAGTTCTGCAAGCGAACGTGACAGGAGTTCCGGTGGTAGGGTAATAACGGCAGCTGTTTCGGTATAAACGAGGATGCAGTCGAGGTCTTTTGCCGGATAAAGCGGCTTCAGGATTTCTCGGTATATGGCAAGCTGGGCGCGATGGGAAAATGGCACGTCGTCTGGCGTCTCTGGCGGAACGCGATTGGTCTTGTAGTCGAGAATGATCACCCGATCTTCCGTCACCACGAGCCGGTCTATTCGCCCGGAAATGGCATAGTCCTTTCCCTCCAGAGCCAGGGTCCCCATGATCGAGACCTCGGCCTGGCTCTTTTCGGAAAAGATTGGCCGGAGCTCGGCCTGCGAAAGCACCGACATGACGCTGGCCACGAGATTGTCTCGCTCGGCTGCCGGCCAGAAGCGTGCGGCCCGCTCCGCATAGCGCCGGGCGGCGGTCTCCCGCTCGGCCTCGGGAAACTCCGTCAGCATCTGCAGCATGCGGTGTACGAGCCGGCCCTTTTGCAATGCGAGGCCGACACTTTTTTCTTCGCGGAAGAGCGGTGACGTGACGATCAGATCGTCGGCATCGTCATCGATCATGGCGCCGGCACCCGAAGGGCTCAAGGGACGTGGCAAAAGCGTCTGCGGCGGTAGCGCCCTGGAGAGGGCGGCAGGCAGAGCGCTTTTGTCTCCTGACGCCGGGAGCCTTTCCTGACTTTTCTCGATCCTGCCGGCAGTTCCAGGCAGCCGCCATTGAAAGCCACTCCATTCCCCGTCCGCACCGGAGAACTGCACCGGCTTGCAGCGGTTTTCGTCGGCTGAGAGCGCCCTGGCAATCATGGCCTGCCAGGTGTCGGGATTGTCGATCTTGCCGCGGTAGCCGCAGACGATCAGCCGGTCGGCGGCGCGAGTCATGCCAACGTACAGAAGCCGGCGGTATTCTTCCTCGGTCGACCGTCTTATCCGCTCGTCATCGGCCGCCGTGAGGGCATTGGCGAGCCCCTTCCCCGGAACCCAGGCCGGCACTTCCTCACCCGCAATCCTCAGCAATCTGAACTTTGGCACATGGGAGGAAATGAACGCTTTCGAACCGCTGTCCACGAGAAAGACGACCGGTGCTTCTAGCCCCTTGGAGGCATGCACGGTCATAATTCTAATCTCGTTTCGTCCGCCGTCCTGCTCGCGTTTCACCTCGGGAGATTCCAGCTCAAGCGTGGAAACGAGGGCTTGCAGCCCAGGCAGACCGTTGGTTTCGTGATCCAGGGCGAAGGTTAGAAACTCGTCGAGGATGTCGCCGGCTTCGGTGCCGAGCCGACCAAGGAATTTACGCCGGCCGCCATACTGGCCGAGAATCCGTGCAAAGAGATCATGCGGGCTGACCTCCCGCGAAAGCGTCAGGAGATGCTGTAGCCGGTCCGCTGCATTGCGGAACCGCAAAGGCTGTTCTTCCGCCAGGCCGTTGAGTTGTGTCCAGGCGCTCGCATTCGCCGGGCGAAGCGCTGCGATCTCGAAGACATCTTCTTCCGAAAGGTTGAAGAGCGGACTTTTCAGGAGAGCGACGAGCGACAGATCGTCCTGAGGAAGCAGCAGGAAACGCCCGAGCGCCAGCAGGTCCTGCACGGCGATGTGGCTGGTCAGCCGCAACCGATCCGCACCGGCGACAGGAATGTTGTCGCGCCGTTTCAACGCCCGGGTGAGCGCATTGACGAAAGCGTCGCGCTTGCGGACGAGCACGAGGATATCACCGGGCTCGATCAGTCGCTCGACGCCCTTCTCGATAATGGTTTCGCTGCCGATCATTTCGCCGATCCGGTTGGCGATCCGGCTTGCAAGAATGGCGGACGGGGCCTTATCGGGCGTCGAGTCGAAAGGCGCGGTCCAATCCTCCTCCTGCTCGGAGGCTTCCGGCATCACGACGTCCCAGAAATCGACGGCCCCGGGGTGACCGATCCGGTTGGAGCGGTGCTGAACGGGCTCGCCCAGCGCGCTGAGACCCCTCGAATTCTCTTCCAGCGAAAACACCTGGTCGACGGCGGCCAGCACGTCGGCGGTGGAGCGGAAGGAGAGGGGAAGCCGTACCGGATGGAACGGCTGACCGCTTCCCGTCACCCGCCTTTCGGTTTCGCTGCGCTCCTCGGCAAAACGTTCCGGCCGCGCGCCCTGGAAAGAATAGATAGATTGTTTCTCGTCCCCAACGGCGAAGATCGTGCGCCGGGCCGCCCGCGCGCTGGCCCCGGAATAGAAATCCTCGGCAAGCGACTTGATGACCGTCCACTGAACAGGGCTGGTATCCTGCGCCTCGTCGACAAGGATGTGGTCGATGCCCTGATCGAGCTTGTAGTGCACCCATGCACCGACGCCCTCACGGGTGAGGAGCTCTGCGGTACGGGCTATCAGGTCTTCGAAATCCAGCAGACTGCGCCGTTTCTTGAGGTCCTCATAGTCTTCGTTGAGCCGCCGGGCGAGCGCCAGTGCCGCCTTGGTTGCTTCGAACATGCGGATAAGCCGCAGCCGGTCCCGGCATGCAACGATATGCATGCGGGCGGCTTCGATCGCTTGCGCCAGCTCCGGCGCGGTTGTGACCATCGCTTTGGCAATCAGCGAGCTGTCCGCCTTCGGCTTGCCTTCGCGTGTCAGGAAAATCTGGTCGAGATGCTGAGCCCGCTTGAAGACGTCGGGCTCCCTCTGGACCATCCGAAGCCCGTAGGCCACCTCCGTTACCTTTTGCCCCCCTTTCTGGTCGGCCAGGGCCAGATAGAGGTCGAGCGTCAGGCCTGAAAGAGCTGGCAGCGGCCAATAGCCGGCTGCGATGCTCTCTTCGGTATCCGCCGGCTGAAGCCCGAAGGCGCGTTTCAATTCAACGCCGACGCCACCGTGGCGCTCCGCCCGCGCGACGAAGCGGCGGATCGCGGTGCGGTTCGAAATAATGTCGGACAGCAAGGTCTCGAGGCCGAATTCGTCACCGAGATCGAGTACATGCGCGAACGCTTCCGCAAGTTCCGGGTCCTCTTCCGCGGACGTGGCGGTCAGCAGGGAGCGGCGGGCTTCCGCCAGCAGCGCGGATGCTGCGCGGTCGTCGAGAACCGAAAAGTGGCCGGCAACATTGGCTTCAAGCGGGAACTGGTGGAGCAGCGCCTCGCAAAAGGCGTGGATCGTCTGGATCTTCAGGCCGCCCGGCGTCTCCAGCGCCTTTGCAAACAGCCGCCGTGCTTCGGCAAGTTTAAACGAATCCGGCTCCTGTCCTTCGATGGCTGCGATTCTTTTCCGCAGTTCGTCGTCGGAGAGCACCGTCCACTCGGACAACCTCTGAAAGACGCGGTTCGACATTTCCGACGCCGCAGCCTTCGTGTAGGTGAGGCAGAGGATGGAGGAGGGCCGGCATTCGGAAAGCAGAAGCCGGATGACACGCTGGGTCAGAACATGGGTCTTGCCGGAGCCGGCATTGGCCGATACCCAAGCGGAACTGACCGGATCGGAAGCCAGCGACTGCTGCACTGTCGTCCAGTCGATCCACCGCAGCGGATCGTCGTCCTCGGGAAGGTGGTCATTCATCCGTTTCGGCCTCCCCGTCGTCATCCGCGGTGGACCATTCCGCCACACGGGCAAGGTGGTCGTATTCGCCGCCGAAATCGCCTTGCATGAACGGGATCAGCCGGGATGCGAAGCCGGCTTGACCGGTGCGCAACGCAACGACGAAACGAGTAAGCTGCTCAAGCGATTCCTGGGCCAGATCCAGGGCTGATTTGGGCTGGCGTTTCGCCGTTGCGTTTGCATCCTCGTTGTTGACCTTTTCCGACTTGAAACGGTCTCCGGGCCGCAGGCGGACATAGACGAGGTCCTTCGGCTGCAGCAGCCCCGCGTCACGGAATGCCCCCGCCATCAGGGCGGCTGCTTCGAGCGCCAGCTGGGGGTCGAGCAACGCCCGTGCCTGCGAGACGGACGGGCTGAGGCCGGTTTTGTAGTCGATGAGATCGGCCTGGCCGGAGCCCGTGATGTCGATGCGGTCGGCAATGCCGGTGACGCGTATGCCGGCAGGCTCCAGCTCCCAGCCGGCGCCGACTTCCGTCAAGGTCTTGCGGACGTCCGGAGCGCGGCCGGTTTCCCAATCGAGGAACGCCCGGGCGACGTGCCGGAAACGCGGCCGCCAGACCTGATCGATATGCGGCGGCAATTGTGCGGCGTCGAAAAGCTCCTCGGTGATTCGCTTCATCGCTTCGCTTGCTGCCGGCGATCCGGGTTGGTGGCCTTCGCGGGTATGGCGATCGATGATGGCGTGATAGAGCGTGCCGCGTTCCGAGGCGCCTGGATCTTGATTGAATGGTGCAAGCGGATCGAGCTGCAAGACGCGGCGGGCGTAGACGGAATAGGGGTCGCGGCGCAGCCGACCCACTTCGCTGAATGAATATTTCGTCGGCTGCAGCTCGGCCGGCGGTTTCGGAGCAGGGCGCTTGGCTTGATCCTGCCTCTCGCCTGCATCGATGACCGCGGCCCAGTCGCGATATTGCTGACCGCGGGCTTTCAGCTCGTCAGCGAAGGACTTGCCGCCGAGCGCAAGCAGCCTCTGCAGCCAGCGCGAGGCCACGGTCGGGGTGGAACCCTGGCGCAACGAACGCGACAGGATAAGGTGGCGGGTTCCGCAGGCCATTTCGAAGTCGTGAGCCAGCTGTCCTATGCGCCGCTCAGGCGGCTCAAGGCCCATATCCGTCTTCATCGTCCGGGAAAGGAAGGGGTTGTTCACCGTCTGGCCGGGCCAGGAGCCCTCGTTCAGCCCGCCGAGGATCATCATGTCGACGCTCTGCAGGCGGGCTTCCAGCGTGCCGAAGATGAAGACACGCGGATGGCTGAGGGAGCGTGGCTTTACCGCTTCCCCCGTCGTCAGCGCCATCACGATATCGACCCATTGCGGCCCGTCCGCCTCCATCTGGCCGTCCGTGTCGATGACCTCCGACAGGAGGCTCGCCAGCCGCTCCCCCGCTTCGCTTGACCAGAGGGCAGCGAGATTTCCCTTTTCGTCTATGCAGATCGCCTCCAGCGCCCGACCGGTTCGCTCCGCCCAGTCGGAAAGGAGAAGACGGGTCGTCAGCCCGCGACCATCGGGACGTCTGCGAAGCAGCGCGCCGGCAAGCGGTTCCACCGCTTCGGATAGGCGGCGGGCCAGATCACGGGCCTGGTCTGCCGCTTCTCGGGTCAAAGAGAGCCGCCAACGGGGCGGGTGCCTGTCGTCCAACTGATCGGCGAGCTGCTTTTCAAGCAGCGGCTCCAGAGCGGATATGTCCATGTCGCCGACTCCCCCGCGCAGTGCCAGGACTTCCAAGGCTTCGACGGCGGTGCGCAGGTCGCCCGACGGAAGGCCGAGACGCAGGAGGGGATGCTTCAGAAGTCCGACGATGGCCACCGGATCTCCCGGTCGCAGCGTCGCTTCCAGCAGGAGCTGGGTGATCGTGCCTTGCGGCGTGCCGGAAAGGGGCGAGCCGGCCGAATCGTCTGCGATGACGCCGAAGCGTGCGAGTTCGGCGGTGACCCGGCGGGCAAGCATCCGGTCGGGCGTGATGAGCGCAGCTTGGCTGTCTCCGCCGTTTCTGCCGGGTTCCTCGAGCGCCAGACGCAGTGCAATCGCGATCGCGACGGCTTCTTCGCGTTCGTTGGCGGCCTCAATGAGGGATACTTCGGCGAATGCCCGCCCGAGTTGGTGAGGGTCAGCCGCTTCCCGCCAGCTATTCCAGCGATCGGTTGCCTTGGCGGGGACGAGGGCCTGCGAGATTGCGGTTGCCCGGAATATCAGTTCGTCCGGCACCTCACCCAGGATGCGGACATCGTCCCGCGTGACGCCGAGCTTCTGCAGCAGCCGCCATAGGCCGAATTGCGGGTGGCTGCGGCTTGCGGGTTCGGACAAGCCGTCGATGGCGTGTTCGCCAATCGTCGCCCATTGATCCGCCGGCATGGAAAGATCGAGACCGGGCAGGACCACGGTTCCGTTCGGCAGCCGGGAAATGGCTGCGATCAGATCGGCCGCAGCCGGCACGGAACCTGTGGAGCCCGCCACGATAACAGGCCCTTTGTGATCGCGTGTAGCGATCCTTTTAGCCTCGCCACGCAGGATTGCTGCCTGATGTCTTGCCGGCGAAGAACGTTTGAGTTCCTCCAGGCGCGCCGGCCAAAAGGCGCTGGCGATCGACAGGAACTCCGCAGTCAGCTGCCACCAGAGCGCATGTTCACCCGTGTTCAGGTTCTTCAAGTCAGACCAGTCGCGATCCTCGGTCTCGACCGCGGTGATGAGCTCGGAAAGCGCCCGAGCAAGCCAGATTGCATCGGCGGGGCTTGCGGGGGCCACAAGCGGCGATTCCGAATGTATGTCGAGCACGATCTTCGGAAGCTGGTTGCGCCAGGCAAGGATCAGCCGCCCGAGTTCCAGGAGGCTAGCGGTGCCGCCGATCGGCAACGCCAGATCCATTTCCTCCGGTGCCGCAAGGTCGAAATAGCCGCTGTCGTCGTCCGTTTCCCCAAGTGGACGAATGACCGGCAGGATCGTCGAGCGACCGCCGAGAAGATCGACGAATTCCGAGCGCAACACGCGGGCGGAACGCCGCGTCGGCACGAAGATCGTTACATTTGCGAGCGAAAGCGGTTCGGAAGGATCGTAACGGAACGTCTCATCGAGGCGCCCTTCACAAAGGGCAGTGGCCAGCGTTTTCAGAAACGGCGCGCCCGGCGGGATGGAAAACACGCGTTTCTGCCGCATATCCACGGCTCAGGCTCCCGCTGAATGGCGGGTAATGACCGCCTCGGCGGCAGGCAGGGCTTCCGGTGTGCCGACGGTAATCCATTCTCCCTCCATCATCATGCCGAACAGGCGGCCTTTTTCGATCGCCCGGTCGAAATAGATGTTGAGATTGAAGGCATCCGCCGGCGCCTCATCGAGGAGGGAGGAATGCATGACGATCGCGCCGGCATAAACGACTGGGTTATCGCCGCCATCGGCATAACGAAAGAGGCGCCCATCCGGGTCGAGCTGAAAATCCTTCTTGCCGTTGTGGCCGGTGGTCCGTTCGAGGGGGACGCAGAGGAGTGCCAAATCCATCGCATTCGGATCGAAAAATTCGGCAAGGCGCTGAAGGTTCGTCTTTGCGCTTGGTTTTTCGCCGATCCAGAAAAGATCGGCATTCATGACGTAGAGGAGACCCGGATCCAGCAGTTTGAGCCCCTTGGCGAGGCCTCCGCCGGAATTCATCAACGCCGCACGTTCATCCGAGATCACGATTTGCAGACGGGGATAAGCTGCAAGATGTGCCTCCATCATGCCGGCAAAATGGTGGACGTTGACGGCCGCGCGCCTGACGCCGGCATCCGCCAGAGCGTCGAGCGCATAATCGATCATCGGCTTGCCGGAGACGGGCACCAGCGGCTTGGGCATCGTATCGGTGATTGGCCGCAAACGGGTGCCGAGGCCTGCGGCAAGTACCATGGCCTGTTGGATGGTGGTCATGCCTGCTGTTTTAGAGCCGTGGCTATGATTCGGGTAGCTCTATTCCGACCTTCTTGCACCATTCCCGCAGAGGCGTCAGGGTTTCGTGCTTTAAAGCGGTTGCAAGGTAACCAAGCGTGCGGGGCATGTGCTTCATATAGCCCGGTTTGCCATCCCGCTGCATGAGCCGCACCCAGAGGCCCGAAAGCTTGCAATTGCGTTGAGCCGCCATGATCGCCCAGGCTTTGTGGAAAGCCGGTTCGTCGAAGGCGCCGAGCGAGCGTCGTAGGGTCACGTAGTCGACCATCATCTGGTCGGCGAGCGGTTTTGGTATGTCGACCCGCGCATCCTGGACGATCGACGCAAGATCATAGGCCGTCGGACCGATCATCGCATCCTGAAAATCGATCAGCCCGACGCGGTGCACGCCCGACTCGTTTGGGCGCCAGATGATATTGGGTGAATGGAAGTCGCGCAGCAGAAGGTTCTTTTCGGAACCTTCCAGCTCCCGGATCAGGCCAGCCCAGATTGCAAGATAGTCCTCCCGCTCTTCTTCGGTCGCCGGAGTGCCGCGTTTCCACGGCAGATGCCAGTCGACAAGAAGCCGAGCTTCCATAGCCATTGCGGTCGGATCGAAGTCCGGAATGTGGTGGATATGGCTTTCGCCGACGGGCAGGTCCTGCCGCATCTCGTGGCTGTGCAGAAAAGCAAGACATACGACGCTTTCACGGTAGCGCTCCGGGATCGGTCGACCGTTCGCGTCCAGGACGCCTTCGCTGCCGAGGTTCTCGATCAGCAAAATGCCCTGGTCATAGTCGACATGCAGGACCTGCGGCGCAGCCAGCCCCAGTTCGCGCAGATACTGGGCGATGGCGACGAAAGGATAGGCGTCTTCGGCCAGATGCGCCACCTTGGGGTAAGGTTTGCCGTCGAGTACGGCCGGACCTGCGGGCGGCTTTGGCCAGTCCATCAGGATCAGTGTCTCGCCAGCCGATGTCGTGATCTTCTCGTAAGCCCGCATCGAGGCGTCGCCGGTCAGGAAACGGCGCCGAGCGTTATCATGACCATGCTTGCTCAAAAACGCACGGATCGCCAGAACCCGGCGGACGCGCTTCATCTGGGCTTCCGGTCCCCTAATCGTTGCTTGTCGCCCGCCTTCATGATGTTCGAGGCGCAGGGAGATACGTGTGGAGGGCAACAGGTCGTCGGCGATTTCCGGCCACTCGACAAGGCAGATGCCGTTTGCGAGCGCTTCATCGAAACCGAGCTCATCCAGCTCGGAGGCGTGACCGAGCCTGTAGAGGTCGAAATGCGCCACCGGAATCCGCAGGTCGTAGCTCTGCACGAGCGTGAAGGTCGGGCTTGGGACTTCCAGCTCGTCATCGTCGGCCAATGCCCGCAGCAAAGCGCGGGCAAGTGTGGATTTGCCGGCGCCGAGATCGCCGGAAAGAGCCAGCCAGTCGCCTTGCCTGAGCGCAAGTGCCAAATCTTCCCCCAGCCGAATCGTGTCGGCTTCGTTGGCAAGAAGAAGCGTTAAATCCGTGGCGCCCGTCATTCGGCGGCGACGGAATGTGTCTTGCCGGCGGCGCTCGGAACGCGGCAGGTGACGGTCGTCCCCTGGCCCGGCTGGCTGTCGATCGTGACGTCACCGTGATGCAGATTGACGAAGCTTTCGACGATCGACAAGCCGAGGCCCGCGCCGCTGCGCTTGCCACCCTTGGCGCTGGAGGAGAAGCGGTTAAAGACGTTCTTCAGTATTTCTTCCGGGATGCCGGGGCCTCTGTCGGTCACGGAGAAGAATACGTCATTGGGGGTGCGCCAGCAATTGAGGGTGATGGCTGACCCTTCCGGCGCAAAATTCGTTGCATTGGTGAGCAGCTTTATGAGGATCTGCTTCAGCCGTTGCTGGTCCGCGACGATCGTGCCCAGGCCGGCCGGCGCGGTGATGGCAAGCGTAACTCCGTTTTCGTGCAGCCGATCGGCAATCTGCATTGCCACGTCATCGAGCAGATCGTCGATGGCCAGTTCCGAATAATGGAGCTGCATGATGCCTGCATCGACGGTCGCAAGGTCTAGAATGTCGTTGACGATCGTCAGCAGGACCGAGGACGACGTCGAGATGTGGTCGATATATTCCGATTGCCGCTCGTTGAGAGGACCGATGCCCGGCGTCTTCAGGAGATCCGTAAAACCGATGATATTGGTGAGCGGCGAGCGAAGCTCGTAGGATACGTGCTGCACGAAATCGTTCTTGATCTCGTCGGCCTTCCGCAACGCTTCGTTCTTCTCCTTCAGCGCCCGTTCGGCCCGCGCACTTGCCGTCATATCGACAAAGGTGAACATCGTCTGGGCGTTCGGCAGCGGGGTCACGGCATAGTCGAGGACCAGGCCCGAATAGAGCTCGAAGGTTCCCTGAAGCGAGGGCCGTTCGTCATCGAAATTGGTCAGCATCTGGCCAAACCGGCGCCAGCCGTCCGGCTTGTCGTAGGACGGCGCGCAGGCCGCCTCGATCGCCTTGATGTGAGTGTTCGGCTTGGCTTCGTCGGCCGTGATGCCCCACAGCGCCCGGAAGGCCGGGTTGGAGAGACGGATGCGCCCGTCCGGACCGAAAACGGCAACGCCTTCGGAGAGGTGGTCGATGGTTTCGCCCTGAACCTTGACCAATGTATTGTAGCGGGTTTCGAGGCTCACCTGCTCGGTCAGGTTTTCAAAGACCCATGTGGCGCCGCCCTGCGGATGCGCCGTGGCAATCACGCGCAGCGTCTGGCCATTCGGTAGATGCCAGAGGTCCGTCTGCGTGTCCGGCGAGCGGTACACGGAAAGCGCGGTTTCCTTCCAGCTCCGCCAGTTGAGCTGCTCCGGCAATTTGCCTTCGCTGCGCAATTTGTCCAGCAACTCACTATTGTCCGGCCGCGAATCCAGGAAGGGAAGGCTTAGGCCCCAGAGCTGGGCAAAGGCCTGATTATAGAACTGCAGCCGGCGGTCCCCATCGAAAATCGCAACCGGGGTTGCGAGGTGATCAAGAGTTTCCGCATGACTTCTCAGCGTTCGCTTCAGTTCCTCGCGCACCGCTTCCGCCTCGGACACGTCTATAGCCATGCCCGCGGAACCGCCCGGCATGACGACGTCCACAACATCGAACATGGTCCGGTTGCCATGCACCACTGTCGAAATCCGGTCATGGAAAGGTGAGGCCGGCGTCGCGGCCGCCTTGATCTTTTCGCGGGCGATCGTGCCGAGGAATTCGCGTCCCTCTTCGATTGCCCGATCTGGCGTGGGCGCTTCGACGGCGTCGCCATAGGCGTGGTTGACCCAGCTGAGTTTACCTTGATGGTCTCGCCGCCATACCGGCTGTTCGATCGCATCGAGCAGCGAGTGGAATAGGGAAATCGAGCCGGCAAGCCGTTCGCGTTCGATTTTCAGTTCGGCAAGCTCGGCGCGCAAGTTATTGAGCGCGATAAAGCGCACAAAAGCCTTGCCACCCGAAACGCGGCCCTGAACCTCGAGAATCTCGTCCCGGTTGGTCTCGACGATCATATCGAAGGTGCGTGCTTCGCTGCGAAGAAGCTCAATCGACTTTTCGAGTTCGCCTGCAGATAGGCTGCGAAGCCAGCGGCCGAACGCCAGGAAGTCGCGATCCTGCTGTGGAGCTCCGGTCTCCGCTGGCAGCTGGCCGAGGAACTCGGGCTTCGATGCTCCGCCCTCCCAGATGACGATGCGTCGGTTCTTGTCGGCGATCAGGGCCTCATATTTGGAAATGCGTTGTTGTGCATCCGAAAGTGCGCTGCGCATTTCCTGCGTCTCGGCCTCCATATTGCCCCGTTGACGCACCAGCCAGACAGCGGAAAGAAGCGCGGCGCCAAGTGCGCCGAGGACGACCGATGAAACCACGACTTCGGTTGAGGAAAAGAGGCGGGTCGCTTCCGTGGCGGACTGCTGCGCAAGAGCAGCTGTCGCAAGTCCAGAGAGAGCGGTTCCCGAAAGAATGGCGCTGCCGAAGCGGGCGAGACGATTGAATCCGCCCGCAGCCGCTCCGTCATCCGGATCTCCGGATACGGATTGCGAGGCCGGAGAACCAACTCCGTCGCAAGAGGGATCGGCCTGCTTGAACAGGCTCGTTATTTTTACCGACATAACCGGTCTGTCTCCGTCCAATTGCCGCTCATCGACAAGACATACCATTTCGTGCCTTGCCCGGAGCCGACGACCTGAGGTCGACGGGCCGGAACCGCACGAATCATTCATAAAAGGATACTTGTTAAGGGAATCGCCGGGAAGGGATTCGGCCAAAAAAGAGGCCGCAGCCTATTGTCAAGGCTGCGGCCGCTACATGTTGTGGATTAACCGGCTACCGATTAATAGCGGTAGTGTTCCGCTTTGAACGGCCCTTGAGTCGACACGCCGATATAGGCAGCCTGTTCCTCGGAAAGTTCGGTCAGCTTCACGCCGAGCTTATCGAGGTGCAGGCGCGCGACCTTCTCGTCGAGGTGCTTCGGCAGGATATAGACCTGGTTCTGGTACTGACCCTGGTTGGTGAAGAGCTCGATCTGCGCCAAAGTCTGGTTGGTGAAGGACGCGGACATCACGAAGGACGGGTGACCCGTCGCGTTGCCGAGATTCAGGAGGCGGCCTTCCGACAGCAGGATGATGCGGTTGCCCTTCGGGAACTCGATCAGGTCGACTTGCGGCTTGACGTTGGTCCACTTTAGGTTACGGAGTGCTGCGACCTGGATCTCGTTGTCGAAGTGACCGATATTGCCGACGATCGCCATGTCCTTCATCGCGCGCATGTGCTCGATGCGGATGACGTCCTTGTTGCCGGTGGTGGTGATGAAGATGTCTGCCGTCGAAACCACATCCTCGAGCACCACGACTTCAAAGCCGTCCATCGCTGCCTGCAGCGCGCAGATCGGATCGACTTCCGTGACCTTGACGCGGGCGCCGGCTCCGGCGAGCGAAGCGGCCGAACCCTTGCCCACGTCACCGTAGCCACAAACGACGGCAACCTTGCCGGCCATCATCACGTCGGTACCGCGACGAATGCCGTCGACCAGCGACTCCTTGCAGCCGTATTTGTTGTCGAACTTCGACTTGGTGACGGAATCGTTGACGTTGATCGCCGGGAAGGGCAGCAGGCCCTTCTTGGAGAGTTCGTAAAGGCGGTGAACGCCGGTCGTCGTCTCTTCCGTGACGCCCTTGATGGCGTCGCGCTGCTTGGTGAACCAGCCCGGCGAAGCCTTCAGGCGCTTCTTGATCTGTGCGAAGAGGATTTCCTCTTCTTCCGAACCCGGGTTCGACAACACGTCCTCTCCGGCTTCGGCGCGGGCGCCAAGCAGGATATACATGGTGGCGTCGCCGCCGTCGTCGAGGATCATGTTCGAGAAGCCGCCATCGGCCCACTGGAAGATCTTGTCGGTATATTCCCAGTATTCGGTCAGCGACTCGCCCTTGACGGCGAAGACGGGGATGCCGGCTGCCGCGATCGCGGCTGCAGCGTGATCCTGCGTCGAAAAGATATTGCAGGATGCCCAGCGGATTTCAGCGCCGAGTTCCTTCAAGGTTTCGATCAACACCGCCGTCTGGATGGTCATGTGCAGCGAACCGGTGATGCGAGCGCCCTTCAACGGCTTCGATTCGCCGAATTCGGCGCGGCAGGACATCAAGCCTGGCATTTCAGTTTCGGCAATGTCGAGTTCCTTGCGGCCGTAGGCGGCAAGATTGATATCCGCGACGACGTAATCCTTTTCAGTGCTCATGAAGCTCTCCAGGTGTTCGATAACGCTTGCCTCGCGTGCAGGACGCGCGACAGATCGCCCAGGCAGGCGAAGGCTGCCAGCGGTTTAGCAGGCTTACGGTCACGAGGCAACCAGGATATAAAGAAGTCTTTATATCTTTATATCAGGACGAAATGACGAGAAAGGTTAGGCTTCTTCGCCGAATTTGTTCGCTACGAGCTGTCCGAGCGCTTCCAGCGCCTCAAGGGCCTGCTTGCCGGCAGCGGCAACCTCGATGGTGCAGCCGGTGCTTGCGGCGAGCATCATCAGCCCCATGATCGATGTTCCGCCGACCGTCGTGCCGTCCTTAGAGACGGTGATCTGCGCATCGAAGCTTTCGACCATCTGCACAAATTTAGCGGATGCGCGGGCGTGCAGGCCGCGCTTGTTGACGATCAGGAATTCGCGGGAGAGGGAGGACGACATCCGGGCGTTGGTTCTCATTTGCCGCTGAGGACACGGCTTGCGACATTGATATATTTTCGGCCGGCCTCCGACGCTTCGGCGAGGGCCTTGTCCATGTTGTTGTCGCTGCGCACCCCGGCAAGTTTGATGAGCATGGGCAGATTCATGCCGGCGATAACTTCCGTCTTGCCGCTTTCCATGACGGAAATGGAGAGGTTGGAAGGGGTGCCGCCGAACATGTCGGTAAGGATGATGACGCCATGGCTGTCATTTGCCTTGCTCACGGCATCGACAATGTCCTGCCGGCGTTGGTCCATGTCGTCTTCGGGGCCGATCGATACGGTTTCGATGAATTTCTGAGGTCCGACGACATGCTCGACTGCATGACGAAATTCCTCAGCCAGCTTGCCATGAGTGACAAGCACAAGTCCGATCATGAAAACTGCCCCCTGCTATGGAAACTCGCGGCATTATCGCATCGCAATAAAGCCGTCCAGCGGTGGGAAGCCATCTTCTCCATGTAGAATCGAAGTTCAAGTTAAAAAATCAGGCGGCCGGACAATCAAAAGGGGATTTCACCGTGGAGATCGGAGGCAAACGCTGCGAGAACCGCAAGCGGATCAGGCGTTCCTTGCCATATCCTGATGAGCGGAAGCTCTCCGATGCCGGCAATGGAGAAACGTTCGTTTTCGGGTGGGAGCCGCTCGCTTTCCGGATGGGGGATGACTGCCACGGCGAGATCGAGTACGGCGGCCGCAATGCTCTCAACCTTTGCAATGCCGCTGCCGCGTAATTCGATAAGCTCCGCGATCGGGTCGGGACGGCTTGCGACGAGCTGCTCACCGTGGCGAGAGACGAAAACCTGGTCGTCGGCGACCAAAGCCGCAAAGGCACCCTGTCTTCGGGCTGCGGCGATGCAGGCGAAGGCGAGCATGGATTTGCCGCTGCCGGAAGGCCCAGTGAACAAAATTCCGCGCGTGCCCAGAACCACGGCCGTGGCGTGGATGTTGAGCGTGCCTCCGTTCATTGCGTTTCGCCGGCCGGCAGCGAGAGGACGAATCGCGCACCCGACGTGGCGCCGGTTTTCGGGTCGTGCAGGTTCTCAGCCTTCAGCGTACCGCCATGGGCTTCCGCGATCTGACGGCTGATCGACAGACCAAGGCCGGAATTCTGGCCGAAGCTCTCGCCTTCCGGCCGGTCGGTGTAAAAGCGCTCGAAAATCCGGTCGATATCTTCCGCCTGAATACCAGGGCCATTGTCATCGACGGTGATGGTGACGCTGTCCTTGATACGCGACAGGCGGATCGAAATGCGCCCCCCTTTCTCCGGTACGAAGGAGCGGGCATTTTCGATGAGATTGGTAACAATCTGCCCGAGGCGGAGATCGTGGCCGTTGACGAGATAGGCCGATTTGTTGCCACCCTTGCGGTCGACCGCCAGGTCGATCTCTACCGGCTTGCGTCCGGTTCGTATCTGGCGCGAGATATCGACCAGATTGCCGAGCAGGTTTTCCATGTTGACCGATGAGGCATCGGAACGGGCAAGCTCCGCATCAAGCCGCGAGGCGTCGGAAATGTCGCTGATGAGGCGATCGAGGCGGCGCACGTCGTGGAAGATAATCTCCGTCAGCCGCTGCTTCGACTCCTCCGACTTGGCAAGAGGCAGGGTTTCCACCGCGCTTCGCAGCGAAGTGAGCGGGTTCTTGAGTTCGTGGCTGACGTCCGCTGCAAAACTCTCGATCGCATCGATCCGATCATAAAGCGCGTTGGTCATTTCGCGCAGGGCGATCGAAAGGTTGCCGATCTCGTCCTGCCGGTAGGCAAAATCCGGGATCTCCTCGCGTTGCTTGGCCCCCCGCCGCACCCGGATAGCCGCTGCCGCGAGCCGCCGCAGCGGATTGGCGATAGTCGATGACAGGAGCAGCGACAGCAGGATGTTGACCAGTGTCGCGACGCCGAAGACCCGCATGATCGCCAGCCGCTCGGCATGTACGATCTTGTCGATATCGCCGGCCTGGGTCGAGAGCAGAAGTACGCCAAGGACAGCCCGGAAACGCTGGACAGGGACCGCGACGGATACGATCAACTCGCCGCGGTCGGTGACGCGCACCAGCGCTCCGCGCACGCCCGTCAGCGCATTCATCACTTCCGGATAAATCGAGCCGTCACCGCCCGGAGCTTCCTTGTAGACCGGCAAATTGCCCGGCTGCAGAAGGCGGTTGAAAAGGCTGCCGAACCATTCGCTCCAGGTCTGCGTCTCGTTTTCGACCGGTGGCAGGTCAAATCGCAGGACTTGGCCGCGCGAATAGAGATGGCGGGAGTCGAGCAGCAGATTGGCGTCGGCGTCGAAGATGCGGGCGCGCGTGCGGGTCGGCGAAATGAGACGCCGCAGGACCGGGGCCACCCGTTCCGGATCGATCGGAAAATCCAGATCCTCGTCGTTCGGCACCGGCGTAATGCTTTGGCCGGCCTGAAGTTCGAGAAGCTTTTGCGGATCGATGGTGATCGAGTTGGTGTCGACGGACGCGGAGGCCGAGATCGCCCCCGCAATGATCTCGCCTTGGGTCAGAAGGCTTTCCACCCGGGCGTCGATCAGTCCCTCGCGGAACTGGTTGAGGTAAAGGATGCCCGCGACGAGAACAACCGTCGCGGCGATGTTGAAAAACAGGATGCGGCGAGTGAGGCTGGAAAAGACGGCGTGGCCGAACACCCGGCGGATGAGCGTGAAAGGCCGCGACCAGAAACGCCGCGGCGCGCGGCGCGCCTCGACCTTCTCCGTTCTGGCCATTTCATTGTCGAATGTCTGATCTGCCACTGCAGTCCTTCCACCGGACCAATTATCTCTGGTCCGGCCGTGGCCTCAAGTTATCATGCCGCAAGGAAGCCTGTTTCAAGCCGCCTCGCGGAACCGGTAACCTACGCCGTAGAGCGTTTCGATCATATCAAAGTCGTTGTCGACCATCTTGAATTTCTTGCGCAGCCGTTTGATGTGGCTGTCGATCGTGCGATCGTCCACATAGACCTGCTCGTCATAAGCCGCATCCATCAGCGCGTCGCGGCTCTTCACGACTCCTGGCCGCTGCGCCAAGGAATGCAGGATCAGAAACTCGGTCACCGTCAGTGTCACCGGCTCGCCCTTCCAGGTGCATGTGTGACGCTCCTGGTCCATAAGGAGCTGGCCCCGCTCCAGCGTGCGCGCGGCCTGCTGATCCGATGCCACCTTTCCGCTTCCGACAGCCTGCGCTTCGCGGCTGCCCGCGCGGCGCAAGATCGCCTTCACCCGTTCCACCAGAAGACGCTGTGAGAACGGTTTGGTGATGAAATCATCGGCGCCCATCTTCAGTCCGAACAGCTCGTCGATCTCCTCGTCCTTGGACGTCAGGAAGATGACGGGCAGGTCCGACTTCTGACGAAGTCGCCGCAACAGTTCCATTCCGTCCATGCGCGGCATCTTGATATCGAAGATTGCCAGCTGCGGCGGGCGGGCGATCAGCCCGTCGAGCGCAGAGGCGCCGTCCGTATAGGTTTCAACCTTGTATCCTTCCGCCTCCAGTGCAATCGACACCGAAGTCAGGATATTGCGGTCGTCGTCCACGAGCGCGATTGTCTGCATGCTCTCCGTCTCCGTCACCATTTATGCGCATCTCCCGGAATCGCCCCAGCCCGGGGGCTTCAGCCGATGCGCTTCTTGAGTATAAAGGTGGAACAAATTGTGGCAAAGATAAAGGGGCGGCTTACGATCCTAGAATTGTATCAGAAATTCGACGTGCCGCTAACGCGGGATTAAAACCATCCTTAAACCGATTTAAAGAGGAATAAATTTTTTTAAATCGATTAATTAATTGATATTGCTAGGCAATTTTAGGAATTGCCCTTGCCCTTTCCGAAATCCCCCATTAATTTCGCGCCACGTTCAACTATAAGCGGAAGGAATGCGCGCATGGAGGAGTTTGGACTTCACAACCCGTCCAACGGGTTGGCGGCGATCGGTTTCGGCGATGTATCGCGTGTCAATTACAATTTGTCCGAAGTCGAGCTTTATGAAGAAGCCATTCGCCGCGGTGAAGCCGATCTGACGGCCGACGGCGCGCTGAGGGCCATCACGGGACAGCACACCGGCCGGTCCCCCAAGGACAAATTCATCGTCCGCGACGGCAATACCGAAGACCAGATCTGGTGGGACAATAACAAGCCCATGTCGCCGGAACACTTCGAGGTCCTGCGGAAGGACATGCTCGCCCATGCCGCTGGCAAGGCTCTCTATGTGCAGGATCTGATCGGCGGCGCCGATCCGGAAAATGCGCTTCCGACCCGTATGATCACGGAACTGGCCTGGCACGCGCTGTTCATCCGCAATCTTTTGATCCGGCCGAACCGCGCCTCTCTCGAAAACTTCGTGCAGAAGCTGACCATCATCAACCTCCCGAGCTTCCGCGCTGACCCGGCCCGCCACGGTTGCCGCTCGGAGACGGTCATTGCTTGCGACTTGACCAATGGCCTGGTTCTGATCGGCGGCACGTCCTATGCGGGCGAGAACAAGAAGTCAGTTTTCACGGTCCTGAATTATTTGTTGCCGGCCAAGGGCGTCATGCCGATGCACTGCTCGGCAAATGTCGGCTCGGCGGACGATACCGCCGTTTTCTTCGGCCTTTCGGGGACCGGCAAGACGACGCTTTCGGCTGATCCCAGCCGAACCCTTATCGGCGACGACGAGCATGGTTGGGGCGAGACCGGCGTCTTCAATTTCGAAGGCGGCTGCTATGCCAAGGCAATCAGGCTATCTGCCGAGGCGGAACCGGAAATCTATGCCGCGACCCGCAGGTTCGGCACCGTGCTCGAGAATGTCGTGCTTGACGAGAACCGCGTTCCGGACTTCAACGACAGCTCGCTGACCGAAAACACCCGCAGCGCCTATCCCCTGCATTTCATCCCGAACGCATCGGAAACCGGCCTTGCACCGCATCCGAAGACGATCATCATGTTGACGGCCGATGCCTTCGGCGTCATGCCGCCGATCGCCAAGCTGACGCCGGAACAGGCCATGTATCACTTCCTTTCCGGTTATACCGCCAAGGTCGCCGGTACGGAAAAAGGCGTGACAGAGCCGGAGGCCACCTTCTCGACCTGCTTCGGCGCTCCCTTCATGCCGCGCCATCCGGCCGAGTACGGCAATCTGCTCAAGGAGCTGATCGCCCGTCACGGCGTCAATTGCTGGCTGGTCAATACCGGTTGGACCGGCGGCGCTTACGGCGTCGGTCGCCGTATGCCGATCAAGGCAACCCGCGCTCTGTTGACCGCCGCTCTCAACGGCAGTCTCAACAGCGCCGAGTTCCGCACGGATCCGAATTTCGGTTTTGCGGTGCCCGTTGCCGTCGAGGGTGTCGACAACTCTATTCTCGACCCGCGCTCGACCTGGGCCGACGGCTTGGCTTACGACGTTCAGGCGCAGAAGCTGGTTTCGATGTTCATTTCGAACTTCGAGAAGTTCGAGGATCACGTCGACAGCGAGGTGCGCGACGCGGCGCCTGGATTTCTCGTCGCCGCCGAATAAGCTCAAGCAATGATTCACGTGGAACCGCCGGCTGCTCAGCTGGCGGTTTTCTTTTTGCCGGCTTTGTGGGAAAGATGCGGCCAAACGCAAAGACCCGTCGATCATGGCCAGCAATCCCCTCGTTATCAACAGCCGCATTACCATCGCCGGATGGGAATTGACCGAGCAGTTCGTGCTTGCCGGCGGTCCGGGCGGGCAGAACGTCAATAAGGTCTCCACAGCCGTTCAGCTGTTCTTCGATATCGCCAATTCCCCCTCGCTGCCTGAGCGAATCAAGGCAAATGCCCTCAAGCTTGCCGGAAAACGGGTGTCGAAGGACGGTGTGCTGATGATAGAAGCGAGCCGTTTCCGGAGCCAGGAGCGCAACCGCGAAGAGGCGCGCGAGCGGTTGAAGGAACTGATCCTGGAGGCCGCCAAACCGCCGCCGCCGCCAAGAAAAGCCACCAAGCCGACCAAAGGTTCGGTCGAGCGCCGGCTGAAGGAGAAGTCCGGCCGCTCGGAGGTGAAGAAAATGCGGGGCCGCCCCACCGGAGATTGACTTGGCAACGCTATCGAACGGCATACGTCATCTGCCGGAATATCTGGATCGGCCGGCGCAGGAACGCCTGGTCGAGAGGATTCGCGCCATTGTAACGGAAGCGCCGCTCTATGTGCCGGAAATGCCCGGCACGGGAAAACCCATGTCGGTGCGCATGACGAATTGCGGGTCGCTCGGCTGGGTGACCGACAAGGATGGGGGCTATCGGTATCAACCGTTTCATCCGCTAACGGGGAAGCCATGGCCCGCCATTCCGCAGGAACTGATCGATCTGTGGACGTCGCTCTCGGACTACCCGAAAGCGCCGGAAGCCTGTCTCGTCAATTTCTATTCGGACGAGGCCAAGATGGGGCTGCACCAGGACAGGGACGAGATCGATCTGGCAGCGCCGGTTCTTTCGGTCTCACTTGGCAACAGCTGTCTGTTCCGGGTCGGTGGCTTGAGCCGCAAGGACCCGACGCGTTCCTTCCGGCTGGCGAGCGGGGATATCGTAGTGCTCGGCGGGGAAGGGCGGCTGGTCTTCCACGGCGTCGATCGCATCTATCCCGGCACGTCTACGCTTCTGAAGAACGGCGGCCGGATCAATCTGACCCTTCGCCGAGTCAACATCTAAAATTATCGATAGCCGCCGATCCATCGCCTACAATTTGCGGAGCGACACCGTTTCCACGAGGTGATTGCGCCCCTTACGCAGGATGAGGTCGGCGCGAGGACGCGTCGGCAGGATGTTCTGCCGCAGGTTCTTGAGATTGATGTTTTCCCAAAGCCCCTCGGCGACGGCGCGTGCTGCGTCCGCGTCAATGGCAGCGTATTTCTTGAAGAAGGAAGTCGGATCGCGGAAGGCGGTCTGGCGCAGTTTCATGAAGCGCTGGACGTACCAGGTATGAATCTGCTCCTCGTCCGCGTCGATATAGATCGAAAAATCGAAGAAATCCGAAACGATCGGCACGATCTTTCCATCGGCGGGCAACGCCCGCGACTGCAGGACATTGATGCCTTCGAAGATCAATATGTCCGGCCGGTCGACGAGAGTGAATTCGTTGGGCAGCACGTCATAGGTGAGGTGCGAATAGCGCGGCGCCTTGACGTTGGGCTCGCCTGCCTTGATCGCCGAAAGAAAGCGCAGGATGGCGCCCACGTCGTAGCTTTCCGGAAAACCCTTGCGCTCCATCAGGTTCTCGCGCTGCAGCACGGCATTGGGATGGAGAAAACCGTCTGTGGTGATCAGATCCACCTTCGGGCTCGACGGCCATCTGGCGAGCAATTCCTGCAGGATACGCGCTGTCGTCGATTTGCCGACGGCCACCGACCCGGCGATTCCAATGATGAAAGGCGTCTTGGTGACGTCCGAGAGGCTCAGGAAGCGGTTTCTCTGCTGGAATAGAAGCTGAGAAGCTTCGACATGCGAAGACAGCAGGCGCGAGAGCGAGAGATAGATCCGCCGCACCTCGTCGAGATCGATCGGGTCGTCGAGGGATCTAAGCCGCCCTACCTCGTCCGCCGTCAGCGTCAGGGGCGTATCGGCGCGGAACCTCGCCCATTCGTCAGCCGTGAATCGATGATAGGGCGAGTAATATTCGACAATCGCGTCCGGATCGGACGTTTCGGCGGATTGAGGTGCTATATTCATGATGTCGGCCGGCCCGCCTTTTCCTGGATCCCGGATTGACCGGTCCGCCGTTGAAGCTCTTCCAGGATATCCTGTAGCGGGATGCCGGCAATATTCAATACGACCATAAGGTGATAGAGGAGGTCCGCGCTTTCGCCGACCAGATCCTTCCGGTCCTGTGAGACTGCCGCAATGACCGTCTCGACGGCCTCTTCGCCAAGCTTCTTGGCGGCCTTCATCTGCCCGGCGGCCACGAGCTTCGCCGTCCAGGATTCATCGGGCGAGGCCTTGGCGCGCTGCGCCACGATCCGTTCGAGGTCACCAAGAGAAAATTCACTCACACTGTCTCTCCCGGTCAGTCGAGCCGCATCGCAACGCCATGCTCGGCCATATAATGCTTCGCTTGACCCACCGTATAGGTACCGAAATGGAAAATCGATGCGGCGAGCACGGCGGTGGCGTGGCCTTCCTTGATGCCTGCGACCAGATCGTCGAGATTGCCGACACCGCCGGATGCGACGACGGGCGCTCGGACGCTATCGGCAATCGTGCGCGTCAGTTGTAGGTCGTAGCCGCTTTTCGTGCCGTCGCGGTCCATGGAGGTCACAAGCAGTTCGCCCGCGCCCCGCTCCACCATCTTGATCGCAAATTCGACCGCATCGATGCCTGTCGGATTGCGCCCGCCATGGGTGAAGATCTCCCATCGGGCGGTTTCATCAGCAGCCGATACCTTCTTGGCATCGATCGAGACGACGATGCACTGGTTGCCGAACTTGTCGGCCGCCTCTGCCACGAAATCCGGATTGTTGACGGCGGCCGAATTGATCGAGACCTTGTCCGCTCCGGCCAGCAGCAGCTTGCGGATGTCGGAAGTGGCCCGCACCCCGCCGCCGACGGTGAGCGGCATGAAACAATGCTCTGCCGTGCGGGCAACCACGTCAAAGATGGTTTCGCGATTGTCCGAAGAGGCGGTGATGTCGAGGAAGCACAATTCGTCGGCGCCGGCAGCATCATAGGCTTTTGCGGCCTCCACCGGATCTCCGGCATCGATGAGATCGACGAAGTTCACGCCTTTCACGACGCGGCCGTCCTTAACATCCAGGCAAGGAATAACGCGGGCCTTCAAGGTCATGCGGCACGTCCTTTCTGGGCGCGGATCAACGCCAATGCCTGCGCGGGATCGATACGGCCGTCGTAAAGCGCGCGGCCGGAAATTGCACCTTCGAGCCGCGCCGCATCCGGTTCCAGCATGCGGGCGATATCGTCAAGAGAAGCAAGCCCGCCGGACGCGATCACTGGGATGGAAACAGCATTCGCAAGCTCAAGCGTCGAAGGCCAGTTGATACCGGTCAGAATGCCGTCGCGATCGATATCCGTGTAGATGATGGCTGAAACGCCGGCTCCCTCGAACTTCCGGGCAAGCTCGATGACGCCAAGTTCCGAAGCCTCGGCCCAGCCTTCGACGGCGACCTTGCCGCCCTTGGCATCGATGCCGACGGCGACCTTGCCGGGAAACTTCTTGCAGGCTTCGATCACCAGCCCCGGGTCGCGCACGGCAACGGTTCCGAGGATGACGCGGGCAAGTCCGCGCGAAAGCCAGGCTTCAATATGATCGAGCGTCCGGATGCCGCCGCCGAGTTGAACGGGGTTCTTCGTGGCTTTCAAGATTGCATCGACGGCGGCGCCGTTGACGCTTTCGCCGGCGAAGGCACCATTCAGGTCAACCACGTGCAGCCATTCGAAGCCTTGGTCCTCGAAGGCCTTGGCCTGCGCTGCGGGGTCGGGATTGTAGACGGTGGCCTGCGCCATGTCGCCGAGCTTCAGGCGGACGCACTGGCCGTCTTTCAAGTCTATTGCGGGAAATAGGATCATGGGGTGTTCAGTCCTGGCAGTACGCGAGCTCAAGGCTTCCAGCGCAGAAAATTGGAGATCAGGGCGAGGCCCAGTGTCTGGCTCTTTTCCGGGTGGAACTGAGAGCCCACGACATTGTCGCGTCCGACAAAAGCCGTCATGGCGCCGCCGTACTCGGTGGTGGCGATCACGTCGTGCCGGTGTTTTGCCGCCAGATGGTACGAATGCACGAAATAGGCGTGCAGCCCGGCGGGACCTGTCGGAATGCCTTCGAAGAGCGGGTGGGGGTGATGCAGGTCGAGCGTGTTCCAGCCGATCTGCGGGATTTTCAGGTGAGGGTCGTTGGGGGTCATCTCGACAACGTCTCCCTCGATCCAGCCGAACCCTTCGGTGATCGTCTTCTCTAGCCCACGCGAAGACATAAGCTGCATGCCGACGCAGATGCCGAGAAAGGGGCGCCCTTTATGTTCGACGACGTCTATGATGGCGTCCCGCATGCCCGGAACCGCATCAAGCCCCGCCCGGCAATCGGCATAGGCGCCAACGCCCGGTAGTACGATCCGGTCGGCTGTCGCGACGGCATCCGCCTTGTCGGTGAGGTCGATCACGGCCTCGATGCCCGCCTCGCGGGCGGCCCGCTCGAAGGCCTTGGTCGCAGAACGCAGATTGCCCGACCCGTAGTCTATGATTGCGACGCGCATCAGCGTCCTCCTTGGTAGTCGAAAAGGCCGATACCTGGCCCTTGCCAGCCGTACGTGGACGGCTTTGCCTGCTTCGTCCATGCGCTCGGGGCCGGCAGTTGTTGTTCGTCGGGTTGCGGCAGATGGGAAAAATAGATCTCTTCCGCTGTCGCCAGATCGGGCGCGGTAATCACCGTTTCCACCGTCCAGCCGCGTCTGATCAGCGCTTCGGAGCGATAATGTCGACCTTCCAGCGCGACGAGCAAGTTGATCGCGAAGGCGCACAGGAAGCCTCCAAGCTCGAAACCGGGCAAGCTCGTCAGAAGGCCGCCGCCGATCTGGCCGAAGAGTACCACGATCCCGGCGAGCCAGAGCCTGTGCCAGATGAGCCAGATCCATGGAAAGAATAGCGCCATCCAGGAAAACCCGTCCGGCAGTACGAGCGTCGAGCGGTGGTCCCTATCCGGGCCTCCAGGCGGTGTCAGAACGAGATAGCTTCTCAAGGAGTTTCTCCCGGAGCGGCTAGACCAGCATTCCCTTTGTGGAGGGGACGCGATTGGCCTGCCGCGGATCGATTTCGGTTGCCGCGCGGAGCACCCGCGCCACGGCTTTGAAGCAGGTCTCGGCGATATGGTGGTTGTTCGCGCCGTAGTGGTTCGTCACATGCAGCGTGATGCCGGCGTTCTGGGCAAAAGCCTGGAAGAATTCCCGCACGAGTTCCGTATCGAATGCGCCGATCTTCGGCGCGCTGAAAGCGACGTTCCAGACAAGGAAAGGCCGGCCGGAAATGTCGATGGCGGCCTTGGTCATGGTTTCGTCCATAGCAAGGTCGATCGAAGCATACCGCTGAATGCCCCGCCTGTCGCCGAGCGCCTTCGAAAGTGCCTGCCCGAGCGCGATTCCGGTATCTTCTACCGTATGATGATCATCGATATGCAGGTCGCCCTTCACGTCGATATTCATGTCGATAAGCGAATGTCGTGACAACTGGTCGAGCATATGATCGAAAAAACCGACGCCCGTGGAAACCTTTGCCGCCCCGGTGCCGTCGAGATTGACGGAAACGGAAACGGAAGTCTCGTTGGTCTTGCGGGAAATGGTTCCTGCACGCCGGATCGTGGTTTCGCCCATCGGGGTCTGCTCCATGCACTAGATGAGGCTCCTTATCAGGCAGAAAGCCAAATATCCAGCAAAAGCCGGACATCCCCGTCCGCAAGATTGCATTCCGCGGCGCCCAACTTACATAGGGTCCAACGAGGCTTTTCGTGCCTCCAACCAATGCCCCCACCAGGGGCTCAACGGGTGCTGAATGACAACAATTATCACTGTACGGAAAGGCGGCAAGGTGATCATGGCTGGTGACGGCCAGGTGAGCCTCGGCCAGACCGTGATGAAGGGCAATGCCCGCAAGGTGCGCCGTATCGGCAAGGGCGAAGTGATTGCCGGTTTTGCCGGCGCCACGGCGGATGCCTTTACCCTGCTCGACCGGCTGGAAAAGAAGCTCGAGCAATATCCGGGTCAGCTCATGCGCGCGGCCGTCGAACTTGCCAAGGATTGGCGCACGGACAAGTATCTGCGCAATCTCGAAGCGATGATGCTGGTCGCCGACAAATCCACCACGCTTGCCGTGACCGGCAATGGCGACGTGCTGGAACCCGAACATGGCGTGACGGCGATCGGCTCCGGCGGGAATTTTGCTTACGCCGCCGCGCGCGCCCTGATGGATACGGACAAGTCGGCGGAAGAGATTGCCCGGCAGGCGCTCGATATTGCCGCCGACATCTGCGTCTACACCAATCACAACCTGGTTGTGGAAGCGTTGGATGCCGACAGCTGACGGCGCCCGCCGCTATCATTTCCGCGATGTCGTCAGCGAAGATTTTCCTCTGCTGGCGAAGTGGCTCGCCGAACCGCATGTGGCGGAATGGTGGGGCGAGGTCGGTGAGGAGCTGACAAGCATCAGGCACTCGATGTCGAGTATCGAAACGAGGCCTATGATCGCAGAGTTGGACGGCCAGCCGATCGCTTACCTCCAGTACTACGATCCGCATCTGGAAGAGGGGCATCCCTACCAGGATCAGCCGAAAGGCACACTTGGCATAGATATCTCGATCGGGACGCCGGATCTCATTGGAAAAGGGCATGGCAGTGCGATCGTTCGCCAGCTTGTGGATGAACTTTTCGCAGCCGGCGCTAAACGGATCGTCATCGACCCCGACCCGGAAAATATCCGCGCGATCCGCGCCTATGAAAAGGCAGGTTTCCGCTACATCGACACCAGGACATCCATCTATGGTCCGGCGCATTTCATGGCGCTGGATGCACCGGAAGAAACGGATTTGAAATGACTACTTTTTCACCCAGAGAAATCGTCTCTGAACTCGACCGCTACATCATCGGTCAGCATGACGCCAAACGCGCCGTCGCGATTGCGCTCCGCAATCGCTGGCGCCGCCAGCAGCTCGACGAGAGCCTGCGCGACGAGGTGATGCCGAAGAACATCCTGATGATCGGCCCGACCGGCGTCGGCAAGACGGAAATATCCCGCCGTCTGGCCAAACTTGCCGGAGCGCCGTTCATCAAGGTCGAAGCGACCAAGTTCACCGAGGTCGGCTATGTAGGTCGCGACGTCGAGCAGATCATTCGCGATCTCGTGGAAGTCGGGATCGGCCTGGTGCGGGAGAAGAAGCGCGCGGAAGTGCAGGCCAAGGCCCATATGAGCGCGGAAGAAAGAGTGCTCGATGCGCTTGTGGGTGCGACCGCGTCTCCAGCGACGCGCGACAGTTTCCGCAAGAGACTGCGCAACGGAGAGATGGACGACAAGGAGATCGAGATCGAAATCTCCGATACGGGCTCAGGTATGCCCGGCTTCGAAATTCCAGGCATGCCGGGCGCCAATATCGGCGTGCTCAACCTGTCCGAAATGTTCGGCAAGGCGATGGGCGGTCGTACCAAGAAGGTGCGTACGACGGTGGCGAAGTCCTATGGCGAACTGATCCGGGATGAATCCGACAAGCTGATCGACAACGAGGTCATCCAGCGGGAAGCTGTCCGGTCGGTCGAGAATGATGGGATCGTGTTCCTGGACGAGATCGACAAGATTGCCGCCCGTGACGGTGGCCTCGGTGCCGGGGTTTCCCGGGAAGGCGTCCAGCGTGACCTGCTTCCCCTGGTCGAAGGGACGACCGTTTCGACCAAATACGGGCCGGTGAAGACGGATCATGTTCTCTTCATCGCTTCCGGCGCCTTTCATGTGGCGAAGCCTTCGGACCTGCTGCCGGAACTGCAGGGCCGCCTGCCGATCCGCGTGGAACTGAGGCCTCTGACGAAGGAGGATTTCCGCCGGATCTTGACCGAAACGGAAGCAAGCCTGATCCGGCAGTACAAGGCGCTTATGGGCACGGAAGAACTGGCGCTCGATTTCACCGAGGATGCGATAGACGCATTGGCGGATGTCGCCGTACATCTCAACTCCTCGGTGGAAAACATTGGCGCCCGCCGTCTCCAGACAGTAATGGAGCGGGTTCTTGACGAAATCTCGTTCAACGCTCCGGACCAGGGAGGTACGTCGGTGATGATCGATGCGGAATATGTCCGCAAGCATGTCGGTGATCTTGCCGCCGATACCGATCTGTCCCGTTACATTCTATAGTGTCGCAACGTGGCAGCCGGGCAACGTCCGGCTGCTTTTATGCAGACTGACGGGATTTTGAATGGTCGCGTCTCGACAGGTCGGTGACGATTCACGTAAGGGGGACGTGTTTTCTGGAAATGCGGTTCCCCCTTGAAGCGAGCCGATGGAATGGCTTTAAGCATCCCGTGCCGGAAGCCGGCATAGACGAAATCCTGGGACACGAAATCTTGAGACGCATTCTTCTGGCATTGGTTCTTGCCGTCGCTCTACCGGCGGCTTCCTCCGTTTTCGCCACCGGTCTGACGGTGGTGCCGGAGGGAAATCGCCATGCCGAGCAACCGAAGGTGCCGGGTGCGTCGGTGCGCCGGACCCGTGCCGGCAAGACCAGCTTCGATGAAAAATACGAAAAGATCCGCGATCTGCTCGCCTCCGACAGGAAGCTGGTCGCCAAAATCAAGGCGACCGCTGCCGACTATGGCATCGACGCGATCCACATGATCGGCGCGATCGTCGGCGAACACACCTACAATGTCGACGCCTATGACCGGCTCCAGACCTATTATGTCAAGGCAGCGGCTTATGCCGGCAACAGTTTCCGGTTCGGCTACGGCGACGAGTCGATCCAGGAATTTCTCGCCCGGCCGGAATTCGAAAAATGTGACGACGTTTCCGATTCCTACCGCCTGTGGACCTGCCGCGAGACTGTCTGGGAGCGGAGTTTCCGGGGCCGCACTGTGACGGGCGTGTCCTATCCAGACAACCGTTTCAGCGCCGTCTTCTTCCAGCCCTTTTATGCCGGCCAGACCTTCGGCCTCGGCCAGGTCAATCCGCTGACGGCCTTGATGTTGTCGGACATGGTTGCAAGGACATCCGGCTATCCGAAGCTGGATGAAAACAAAGCTGCGAGCGTCTATGATGCAATCATGGATCCGGACAAATCGCTTGCCTATATGGCCGCCAGCATCCGCCGCGCCATCGACGATTATAAGACTATTGCGGGCATCGACATCTCCCGCAACCCCGGCGTCACCGCGACCCTTTACAACACCGGCGGATCGGCCGAACGCGCCGCAGCGCTGAAGAACCGCGGCGGTCTGCCCGAGGAGAATTATTACGGCTGGCTCGTCAACGACAAGCTGGCCGAGTTGAAATCTCTTCTCTGAGGGCTGATATTCTTCCTCAGGAGACCTTTGAGGAGGGCCGTCGATGGACATGCGCCCCGAACCCTTCGTACCGCCGGCGCCCGTACCGCGTAATCGGCTGCTCAATCCCGCCGAGGTGATCTGGATCGCTCTGCGCAATCCCTTGGAGCTTTGGGGCCGGGCTTCCTATACCCTGCCTTGGATTGAGACGAAGTTCTTCAAGGAGAGGACCCTGATCGTCAATCATCCGGGTCTTATCCGCCACATCATGGTCGACAACTCCGCAAACTACGAGATGTCGGAAATCCGCCAGCTGGTCTTGCGCCCGATCCTGAAGGACGGATTGCTGACCGCCGAGGGAGAGGTCTGGAGGCGCTCGCGCAGAGCCATGGCGCCTGTCTTCACCCCCAGGCATTCCAAAGGCTTCGCGGGCCAGATGCTGGCCGAAGTGCTGGAATTCGCCAGGAAATATCAGGACGTTGGCGCTGGTGGGAAAGTCTTCGACATCTCCGTCGAAATGACCGATCTCACCTATGCCATCCTGTCCGAGACGCTGTTCTCCGGCGAAATTGCCGGGGGCAAGGACTCGGTATCGGAGGACGTCGACCAGCTCCTGCATCGAATGGGGCGTATCGACCCCATGGACATGATGCGTGCACCGCCCTGGGTGCCCCGGCTGACCCGTATCGGCGGAAGAAGGGTGCTGGAAAAATTCCGAGCCATCGTGGCGGAGACCATGGCGCTTCGTCGCGAGCGGATGCGCAAGGACCCGGACACGGTGCCGCAGGACTTCCTGACGCTTCTTCTGCAGCTGGAAGGTCCCGAAGGCCTGACTCGGGACGAGATTGAGGACAATATCCTGACGTTTATCGGCGCTGGCCACGAAACGACGGCCCGGGCGCTTGCCTGGACACTCTATTGCGTGGGGCAATCGCCCTATATCCGCGAGCGTATGGAAGAGGAAATCGACCGGGTTCTTGTGACGGGAGCAGAGCCTGTCGAGTGGCTGGATCTGATGCCGTGGGTGCGGGCTGCCTTCGAAGAGGCGTTGAGGCTTTATCCGCCGGCACCTTCGCTGAACCGTGCTGCAATCGCACGCGATTCCTGGACGAGCCCGGAAGGGGAAGCGATCGATATCGATGCCGGGGTTACGGTTCTCGTCATGCCATGGACCCTGCATCGCCACGAGCTTCTCTGGGATAAGCCGCGCGCCTTCATGCCCGAGCGTTTCCTTCCCGAAAACCGCGGCAGCATCAACCGTTTCCAGTATCTGCCCTTCGGCGTCGGGCCAAGAACCTGCATCGGGGCGACCTTTGCGCTGCAGGAGGCGGTGATCGCACTCTCGGTGTTGATGCACCGCTATCGGTTCGACGTGACGCCGAAGACCAAGGTCTGGCCGGTGCAGAAGCTGACGACACAGCCCCGTAATGGCATGCCGATGCGAGTCAGTCTGCGACGCTCAACGTCTTCCTTGGTGAATTGATCTTTGCCAAGCATGCGATATTGATCGGAGAACGATCTTCAGGAATTTCGCGTGACCTCTCCCATTCTTTTAGGCATCGACACGGGCGGCACCTATACGGATGCCGTACTCTTCCGGGAAGGCGAGGGTGTCATCGCCAAGGCCAAGTCGCTGACGACACGGCACGATCTTGCTGATGGCATCGCCGGTGCCGTCGATGCAGTCCTTGCAAGGAGCGGGTATTCCGCCTCGGAAATCGGGCTCGTCTCTCTTTCGACCACGCTCGCCACCAATGCACTCGTCGAAGGGCAGGGCGGCCGCGCGGCATTGGTGATGATCGGCTTCGGACCGGAGGATGTCACCCGCGGCGGGCTGTCCGAAGCCCTTGGCAATGATCCCGTGATCTTTTTACCCGGCGGCCACGATGTCCATGGAAACGAAACGCCGCTCGAGATGAGCGAGCTTGACAAGGCGATGTCCGGGCTCGGTACCACCGTCTCCTCCTTTGCCGTGGCTGGCTATTTCGCCGTCCGGAATCCGGCTCACGAAATCCGGGTGAGAGACCGCATTCGAAATCTTTTGCATCTGCCGGTTACATGCAGCCATGAACTCACCTCGAAACTCGGAGGCCCGCGAAGGGCGCTGACGACGTTGCTGAACGCGCGCCTTGTCTCGATTGTCGATCGCCTGATCGGCTCCTGCGAGGATTTTCTGGCGAGCCGCGGCATATCGGCGCCGATGATGGTCGTGCGCGGCGACGGCGCGCTGATTTCTGCTTCCGAGGCTCGGCTTCATCCTATCGAAACGATCTTGTCCGGTCCGGCGGCCAGCCTGGTGGGTGCACGGTTTCTCACTGGATTGGACGAGGCCGTCGTCTCGGATATAGGCGGCACCACGACCGATGTCGCGGTGCTTGACGGAGGGCGGCCGAAGCTCGCCGAGGAAGGCGCGGTCGTGGGCGGCCATCGGACCATGGTGGAGGCCGTGGCACTGCGCACCTATGGGCTAGGCGGCGATTCGGAGGTGCATATCGATGATCGCGGCCTCGATGCCCGATTCACGCTGGGTCCTCGGCGTCTGTTGCCGCTCAGTTTGCTGGCTGCAACGCACGGCGAAGCGGTTATCTCCTCTCTCGAGAGGCAATTGCGTGCCACCCATGTCGGTCGGCATGACGGCCGGTTTGCGGTGCGCACAGGAGTGCCGGATATGGTGGCTCAGGGCCTGCCGACGCCGGAGCAGGCCCTCTATGCCCGAATAGGAGAGGGGCCGATCGCACTCAACGATCTCTTGACGATGAACTCCCAGAAGGCGGTACTGGACCGGTTGGTTGCGCGCGGCCTGGTGCATCTGGCAGGCCTGACGCCTTCGGACGCCCTGCATGTGCTTGGACGGCAGAACCAATGGAATGGCGACGCGGCACGAATGGGGCTGGAACTTGCGATCCGGCGCAAGGATGGCTCCGGCCGACAGATCGCGGGATCGCCGGAGGAATTCGCCGAGAAGATCGTCTACCGGCTGACCCGCCAATCGTCGGAGGCTGTCCTTGCGACCTGTCTGGCGGAAGATGGGGCGGAAGGGATCGATCCATCCGTTTCATTGGCTGTCGACCGGGCACTCAAGAAAAGCCCCGGCATCGCCCGCTTGCTGCTGTCGCTCGATCGGCCGCTGATCGGGCTCGGGGCTTCGGCTCCTGTCTATTATCCTGCGGTGGCGGATATGCTGGGCGCAGAAGCCGTCATTCCGTCGGACGCCGATGTCGCCAATGCGGTCGGGGCGGTCGTGGGGCAAATCCGCGCGGTCGTCAGTGTCGTCGTGACCTCTCCGGATGAAGGTCGATTTATCCTGTCCGGCGGTGGCGAACGACTGGCGATCGTTGGAGAGGCCTCAGCACTGGCGGCTGCACGGGAACGAGCGGTATCCGCGGCGCTGGCACAGGCCAAAGCCGGGGGAGCCGACGAGGCGGTCGTCACGCTTTCGGAAGATGTGGACGCGCCGGAAATCGAAGGGTCGAGAAAACTCATAGAGGCCAGGATTACGGCCACGGCCACGGGAAGGCCGCGGATCGCCGCAGGTTGAGGCGGAACCGAACCGTTTCAGGCCTTCGTCGCATTGACACCCGTCCTTGCCCGCGCAATGTGAGACACTTTTTGCAGCGCACATCGGGAGGTATGCATGGGTCGCATTGAAAAGAACGGTCTCGCGATCGACGAGGAGCTTCACGATTTCCTGGTGAAGGAAGCACTCCCGGGCACCGGCGTCGATGCCGGGCGGTTTTTCTCCGAATTTTCGAAGATCGTTCATGATCTCGCATCCAAGAACCGCGCCTTGCTTGCCACCCGTGACGCTTTTCAGCAGAAGCTGGACGACTGGTACCGCAAGAACGGCGCGCCAACGGATCTAGCGGCCTATGAGGCTTTCCTCCGCGAGATCGGTTATCTCTTGCCCGAAGGGCCGGATTTCAGCGTCTCGACCGACAAGGTCGATCCCGAGATTGCCGGGATCGCCGGGCCGCAGCTCGTCGTGCCGGTGATGAACGCCCGGTACGCGCTGAATGCCGCCAATGCGCGCTGGGGTTCGCTCCATGACGCGCTCTACGGAACGGATGCCATTCCCGAAGCCGACGGAGCCGAAAAGGGCAAGGGCTATAATCCGGTTCGCGGCGCGAAGGTGATTGCCTGGGCGCGCGAATTCCTCGATCGGTCCGTGCCGCTGTCGGGGGCAAGCTGGAGCGAAGTCACCTCCTTCGTCGTCACCGATGCCAAGCTGAAGGTTGCAGCCCAGGATGGCAAGACCGTCGAGCTTGCCGACCCTACTCAATTTGCCGGCTATCTTGGCCAGCCGTCGCAGCCGACCCATTTGCTGCTGAGAAGGAACGGCCTGCATATCGAGATCGTGATCGACGCAACCACGCTGACCGGCAAGGACGATCCGGCGAAGATCTCGGATGTCCGCCTCGAGTCGGCCATCACCACGATCATGGATTGCGAGGATTCCGTCGCCGCCGTCGACGCGGAAGACAAGGTCGTGGTCTATCGCAATTGGCTTGGCCTGATGAAAGGCGATCTGGCAGAAGAAGTCGAGAAGGTGGGCAAGAGCTTCACCCGAAAGCTGAACCCTGACACGGACTATTTCGCGCCGGACGGCTCGCGGTTTTCGCTGAAGCGCCGTTCACTGATGCTGGTGCGCAATGTCGGGCACCTGATGACCAATCCGGCCGTGCTGGATAGCGAGGG